>URLR01000027.1 GCA_900548815.1 uncultured Collinsella sp. | reverse complement strand
TGGGCTCGGAGATGTGTATAAGAGACAGGCCCCATGTTAACATCGGTACCATCGGTCATATCGACCATGGTAAGACCACTCTGACCGCTGCGATCACCAAGTATCTGGCGATGCAGGGCGGCGCTGAGTACACCGATTACTCTTCCATCGATAAGGCTCCCGAAGAGCGCGAGCGTGGTATCACCATCAACACCGCTCACGTTGAGTACGAGACCGCCAATCGTCACTATGCCCACGTTGACTGCCCGGGCCACGCCGACTATATCAAGAACATGATCACCGGTGCTGCCCAGATGGACGGCGCTATCCTGGTCATCGCCGCCTCCGACGGCCCCATGGCCCAGACCCGCGAGCACCTGCTGCTGGCCCGTCAGGTGAACGTGCCCTCCGTGCTGGTGTTCCTGAACAAGTGCGACCAGGTGGACGACGAGGAGCTGCTGGAGCTGGTGGAGATGGAAGTCCGCGAGCTGCTGGACTTCTATGGCTTCCCTGGCGACGACACCCCCATCATCCGCGGTTCCGCTCTGAACGCTCTGGTTTCCGAGTCCACCGATCCCAACGCTCCCGAGTATGCCTGCATCAAGGAGCTGATGGACGCTGTTGACGATTATATCCCCACTCCCGACCGTAAGGCCGATATGCCCTTCCTGATGCCCGTTGAGGACGTCTTTACCATCTCCGGCCGTGGTACCGTTGCTACCGGCCGTGTCGAGCGCGGTGAGCTCAAGCTCAACGAGCCCGTCGAGATCGTCGGCATCAAGGATACCCAGAACACCGTTGTTACCGGTATCGAGATGTTCCGTAAGTCCATGGACTTCTGCGAGGCTGGCGACAACGTCGGTCTGCTGCTCCGCGGCATCAAGCGTGAGGACATCGAGCGCGGCCAGGTTCTCTGCAAGCCCGGTTCGGTTACCCCGCACACCAAGTTCACCGGCGAGATCTACGTTCTGACCAAGGAGGAGGGCGGCCGTCACACCCCGTTCTTCGATGGTTATCGTCCTCAGTTCTACTTCCGTACCACCGACGTTACCGGTACGGTCAAGCTCCCCGAGGGCACCGAGATGGCTATGCCTGGTGACCACATCACCATCGAGGGCGACCTCATCCACCCGATCGCCATGGAGGAGGGCCTGCGCTTCGCTATCCGCGAGGGTGGCCACACCGTCGGTTCGGGCATCGTCTCCACGATCATTGAGTAAATTAGCTCTTTGATATAGCTGACTTAAAGAACCCGGCACTTATATGGGTGCCGGGTTCTTTTCTGCAATGGATATTGAGCCGTTGCTGGTGTCGAGAGGATCGATTATGGTCCTGGGTGCACTGTCGATTAGATCTCGATGGCTTCATTGATGTGTTCCAAATATGAATGGATCCACCGAGAACCAATTGACTCGAGGTTTTCATTGACAGCACTTACGTGGAGCTGATAAAGTAACAACTCGTGCCCGTACGGGGCGGAAATGAAAGGTTCAGGATACATGCGTAATCTAGTTACTCTTGCGTGCACTGAGTGCAAGCGCCGCAACTATACGACCACCAAGAACAAGTCGACCATGCCTGATCGTATGGAGATCAAGAAGTATTGCCCCTGGTGCCGTCACCACACGCTGCACAAAGAGACTCGCTAGTCTCTAGTCACATACGCCAGTAGTTCAATTGGTAGAGCATCGGTCTCCAAAACCGAGTGTTGAGGGTTCGAGTCCTTCCTGGCGTGCCAGTCATTATTCCGTAAGCTCCCACTTGGGGGCTTACGGTTTACTCATGTATAAGCGCATTGCGCGGAGGTAACCCAAATGGCCAACAAGAAGAACAAGAAGAAGGCTCAGCAGCCGGCACCTGCCAACAAAGCTGCCGCCAACTCCAAGGTTGAGGCCAAGAAGGCCGTTGCCAAGAAGAACGAGAAGGCTGCGAAGTCCAAGAAGAACGAGAAGCCTGGTTTCTTCGCCCGCACCAAGAAGTATTTCGCTTCGGTCAAGTCCGAGATGAAGCGTGTCACGTGGCCCGATAAGAAGGAGCTCGTGAACTACTCGGTTGTTGTTTGCGCTTCTCTGATCGTCGTCGGCGTCGTCATCGCTCTGCTCGATGCTGGCTTTGGCGAGGCTCTTGCTCTGTTCTCTGGATTGAGGGGCTAAACCATGTCTAAGCGTTGGTACGTCGTTCACACTTACTCTGGATACGAGAACCGCGTTAAGTCCGATCTCGAGCATCGCATCGAGACTATGGGCATGCAGGACCGTATCTTTGATATCGAGATTCCTATGGAGCGCGTCACCGAGATTAAAGAGGGTGGCAAGCGTGAGACCAAGGATTCCAAGATCTTCCCGGGTTATGTCCTGGTCCGCATGGAGATGGATGACGATGCTTGGACGTGTGTTCGTAACACGCCTGGCGTCACCGGTTTCCTAGGCGGCAACGGCAAGCCCGCTCCGCTTTCCCGCGACGAGTACAACAAGATGACTCGTCGTCCCGGTAAGGGCGATTCGCCCAAGCGCACCTCGGTTGATATTGAGGTCGGTACGTCCGTCCGCGTCACCGATGGCCCGCTTACCGACTTTGATGGCAAGGTCTCCGAGGTTAACACCGAGGCTGGCAAGCTCAAGGTCACGCTGATGATCTTTGGCCGCGAGACGCCGGTCGAGCTCGACTTTAACCAGGTCGCTGTCATCGCTTAAGTTTTCGTCCGTTCGCGCGAGCGTGCTTCTTCTGTGACTGCTCATCTCAGGAGTGCTTCTAACACGTGCGTGCTTACGATATAGCAAGTACTTCACACTCGTGATTCGAAAGGAATGACCATGGCTGAGAAGAAGGTTGCCAACGTCATTAAGCTCCAGATTCCTGCTGGTGCAGCAAACCCCGCTCCTCCCGTCGGCCCCGCCCTGGGCGCTGCTGGCGTGAACATCATGCAGTTCTGCCAGGCCTTTAACGCCGAGACGCAGGACAAGAAGGGTGACATCATCCCCGTTGAGATCTCTGTCTACGAGGACAAGTCCTTCTCCTTCATCACCAAGACCCCGCCGGCGGCTCACCTTATCAAGAAGGAGCTGAACCTCAAGTCTGGTTCCGCTAAGCCCCAGGCTGACAAGGTTGGTCAGCTCTCCCAGGAGCAGCTCACCAAGATCGCCGAGATCAAGATGCCGGACCTCAATGCCAACGACATTGACGCCGCCAAGAAGATCATCGCCGGTACCGCCCGTTCCATGGGCGTCACCATCGCTGAGTAGCGATTTCTTATGGTAACGGCGGGTGCTCCGACCGGGGCGCCCGTTAAATGTGTGCAATAGGGCACACGATACGATGTGGGAGGGCTCACGCCCGTTTAACCACAGGAGGTAATGCACATGGCTAAGCATGGTAAGAGCTATAACGCCGCTGCCGAGAAGATCGACCGCGCCACGCTCTACACCCCCCTTCAGGCTGCCAAGCTCATCAAGGAGCTAGACACCGCCAAGTTCGACGAGACCGTCGAGGCTCACTTCCGTCTGGGCATCGATACTCGTAAGGCTGACCAGAACATCCGTGGTTCCATCTCCCTGCCCCACGGCACCGGCAAGACCGTTCGTGTTGCCGTCTTCGCCGAGGGCGAGAAGGCCCGTGAGGCTGAGGCTGCCGGCGCCGACATCATCGGTTCCGACGAGCTCGTCGCCCAGATTCAGAAGGGCGAGATCAACTTCGACGCCGCTATCGCTACGCCGAACATGATGGCCAAGGTTGGCCGCATCGGTAAGATCCTTGGTCCCCGTGGCCTCATGCCGAACCCCAAGCTCGGCACCGTGACCATGGATGTCGCCAAGATGGTCTCCGAGCTCAAGGCTGGCCGCGTTGAGTACCGCGCCGACCGCTACGGCATCTGCCACGTGCCCCTGGGCAAGAAGTCCTTCTCTGAGCAGCAGCTCGTCGAGAACTACGCTGCCCTGTACACCGAGATTCTGCGCGTCAAGCCCTCTTCTGCTAAGGGCAAGTACGTCAAGTCCATCTCCGTGTCTTCCACCATGGGCCCTGGCGTCAAGGTCGATCCCGCTGTCCAGCGTGACTTCCTGGCTGAGTAACTGCTAGTTACTGCCTGAGTACAGCAAGCATTGCTAAAGAAACCCGGTTCTGCCTTGTGCAGGACCGGGTTTCTTGCTATCGCGTCAAAAGCACCATAAAGGGGACAGTGTCCCCTTTATGGTGGTTACCAGGGTGTTCTGGCTGTTGAAGACTCGATGGCTTCGTGGCGTTTGAGCTCGCGGCGCATGGTTTGTGAGTTGAGCCAAGCTGCTTGCCAGCCGCGGATGGGGTAGTGCGTCTGGTCGAGCTCAAACTGCGTATAGCCGCAGGCGTTGATGATCGTCGTTCCACACACATGCTGACGCTCGCGCTGAAAATCGCAACCGTAGCTTTGGTGCACATGCCCGTGCACCATGTAGTCGGGATTCCAGGATTCGAGTGCTGTGTTAAAACACTCGAATCCTCGATGCGGCAGATCGTCCAGATCACCCATACCGGCGGCGGGTGCATGGGTAAGCAGAATGTCGCACCCGCCGACCATCCTAACCTTACGCGACAGCTTACGCATGCGCTTGGACATCTCGCGTTCGGTGTACATGTTGGCGCCGTCGCGATAACGCATGGACCCGCCAAGGCCCGCAATGCGAATCCCTCGGTACGTGTACACGCTGTCCTCTACGCAGATACATCCACCCGGTGCATGACGTGCGTAGCGGTCATCGTGATTGCCGCGCACGTAGATGAGCGGTTTGTTGATGACCGTAACCAAAAACTCAAGATAGTCCGGGTCCAGATCGCCGGCGGACAAAATCAGGTCGACTCCCTCAAAGCGTTCCTTGCGAAAGCACTCCCAAAGGCATCGTTCTTCGGTATCGGCTATGGCAAGGATTTTCATAGGGCAGGGACTTTCGGCTCATCGTCGAGCTGCGGAATGGTGCCTACCACGTTGTCCGCCAGCCAATTCATCTCGACAATCTGCGTGCTCGGCAGCGGAGGGAAGCCTTCGATCTGTACCACGCCGTTCTGGCTGTGGAGCTCGCCGCCAAAGGGGTTGATGGATCCCACAACAATGCCGTTGCGGAGCAACTGCACGAGTTTGCGCGTTTGGTAGGGTAGGCCCGGAGCGTAACGGATGTCGATAACGCCGGAGCTCATGCCATACCAGTAGTTGACAGCGCGCACTTGGTTGTCGTCGCTGGTCTCGTCCCACGTGCCGTGAAGAAGGCTGCGAACGATGAGCTCGTAGTAACGGCCCCAGTTCCATACGGGCATGGCGATGCCGGTGACTTTGCCGTCGACCAAGCGGTGAAGCCCGTAGGCCGTTGGGTCTTCGAGCGACTTTGACATGTCAGCGCCGGTCATGACGCTTACGCCTTCGCGGCACATGGCTTCGGCAAGACCACCGGCGGGAACATCGCCCCAGGTGAGGATGACCTGCGCGCGCGGGTCGAGCAGCGAGGCGCCAATCGCAAAGGCGTTGATCTCGCTGAGTGCGCCCGAGGCGAAGACCGACGCGTGGTAACCGATGCGGTGGTTGTCCGCCATGCTGGCCGCAAGGGCGCCCAGCAGAAACTTGGCCTCGTACATCTTGCCAAAGTACGAACGGACGCTTTGATGGGGAAGGCCGATAGAGCAGTTGAGGAACCGAACCCGGGGATACTCAACGGCAGCCCTGAGCGTGTATTCCATCAGGCGGTGCGAGGTCGAGAAGATGACGTTTGCTCCATGTTTGACAGCCGTTTCCACGGCGGCGTAGAACACATCCGGATCGTGACAGTCCTCGAACGCCTCGGTGCGCACGATACCGCCAAAGTGCTCATCGAGATACTGACGCCCTTGGTCGTGCAGGCTGTCCCAGCTCGACGTCGCACAGGGGAACTCATGGATAAAGGCGATGCGCAGGGGGTTGGCCGTCGAGTAGACGGTCTTGCCCATAAAGAAGTTGAGCACGCCAGAGGTGGACTTGGCGGGCGTCTCCTCCTCGTCGACGCTCGGTGCTTCGACAAGATCGACCTTGTCCTCGTCATTTTTGCCGGCAATGACCAGCTCGCGCCAGATCTTGCACAGGCGGTTTACGACGATATCCGTTGGCGTATCCAGCAGGCGGTCCTGGTTGTACACATTGAGGTAGACGAGCATGGCGTCGGCGGGCGTAATGTCCAGGTGATCGCCGCCTGCGCGAAGGTAGGCACGCTTAAAGAGCAGGAAAGTGTGGCGCAGGTAGTCGACCTTTTTCTGCGGCCATTTTTCGATAAGGTTCTGACCGAGCATCTTCGCGAGCGTTTCGTAGCTTCCCTCACGCGAGAACTCGATCTCGTATAGGGGGCAGACGCGCCAAAACGCGCAGAACTCGCCGTACAGGCGGCTTTCGACGGAATCCCATGTGCCGGGGTAGAGACGGGTGACCTTGGCCGAAACCGTCGGGGCGTCTAGGAATTTGAGGACACTGACGCGTTTGTTGCCTTCTTGGACATAGAACCGATGCATGAACTCGGTGACGATGACGGGGTCGCGATAGCCCTCGGTCACCTGGATGTCGTAGAGGTTGGACCACTTGCGGGCGAACTCGGTGCTAAACGGAAGCAGGGGCATAAAGTTACACGAAAAGGCGGACTGACGGCCCTTGGTGACCGTGCCGACGACCATTTCGAGCGGAATATCCCGCAGGCCGACACTCTCTCGCTGACCTAAGGGGAGCTGAGCAACCAAGCTATCGAGGTCCGAAAGGTATGGATGCTCGCTTTGGCTAATGGCGCGTCGACGTCCTTGCTCGCCGCGCTTGCGTGCTTGACGATAGGCCTCTTCCATAATGTTGCTCCCTTAGTCGTTTAAACAACTATATGAACCATGGTACCACGAATGAAAACCACTACAAAGATGCCTGACCCCTTTGCGGTGGTTTAGGCGATGATGGGGGCGATGGCGCGGATGCAGGCGTCGGCAGCGGTGAAAGTGGTGCTGTCGTCGCTGACGATAAAGATGATCTTTCCTTTGATGCCAAAGTCGCCGATTTCGCTAAAGAGCACGTAGGGCTCTTTGTCAAAGCCCGAGATGGGCGAGACGGCCGTTTTGGTTGCGCTCGTGAGCTCGTCTGCCAGCACGTCAAGGGAAGCCCACTTAGACGTGTCCTTTACGGCAACGGGCACGGCCACGCGTCCAAAGGGCATCAAATGCACGAGCGTGTTCTTGGAGATGTTGGAGTTGGGCACAATGATGGTCTGTCCACAGGCATCCTCAATCGTTGTATGACGCCAAGTGATGTCTTGGACCACGCCGGATACGCCGCCGACCTCGATATTGTCGCCGGGTTTGATGATGCCCATAAAGGTCACTTGCATGCCGCCGATAAGGTTTGACAGCGTGTCCTGAAAGCCGAGCGAGATGGCGATGCCGCCGACGCCAAGAGCGGCGACGAGCGCGTTTGCGTTAATGCCAAAGCAGTTGTCGAGGATAAAGCTGCCGCCAATCATCCAGATGACGGCGCGCGCGATGTTGATGAAGATACTTGATGCCGGAAGCGGGTTATCGTCACGGTTAAGCAGATGGTTCAGGGTCTTGGATACGACCTCGGCGGCGACGGCGGTGCCTATCGCCAAGATGACGGCCCAGATGATGTTGTGGACCCACCGTTGCTCAAAGAAATGAAGAATCGGCTCAAACAATTCCATGTAGGGAAAACCTCCTAATGATCGTCCAACCATGATACCCACCAAGAAGCCCGTCCGATCAAATTCAGACGGGCTTCTGTGCTCGATATAAGGTTTACGCGGCGGGGCTGCAAGGCCCGGCGGTGTAGCTTAGCGTCGACGCTTCCAGATAATGCCGAGGATGATGACGATGATGCCGCCGATAAGGCACGCGCCAACTACTGCCAGCGTGCGGTCTCCCGTTGCGGCGAGCTTACCGCTCGTCTTCTTGGTGCTGACCTTCGTGGTCGTCGTGTCCGTCTTAGGCGAGGGCTTAGGCGTCAGGGCCGGTGTGGGCGTGGGGTCCACGGCTACGGAGCCGAAGCTGATGGTGCCGGCGAGCCCGGCCATCTTGCTCTCCCAGCCGTTCTGCCCAATCAGCGCCCTCAGCGCCGCCTCGCACGTGCCCCACTCGGTGTACTTGGTGGCGTGTGCAAAGGTGGGAAAGTCGGTCGTGTTGGTAATGATGTAGTTGTTGGTGGCGACGGTATAGGTCTTGGCGGGGTCGAGCGTGCTGCCGTCTTTGGTGAGTGTGGCACTCACAATGCGCTTGCCTTCGGGCTGCGTCCAATCAATCGTCACGTTGATGCCGCCAAAGGAGAGAACGCTGCCAGAGTCATCGCGCCACTTGTACTTGTCTTGCGCCTCCTGCTCGGTGTGACCGGCCGCCACATAAGCCTGCTGAAGCTCGTAGCTGTCGTTGCAATCGTCGCTGATTTGTAGCGAGTGCTCGAGCGCTGCGAGGAAGTCCGCGCCGGTCATGGTCCAGGTCTCCACGGTGTTGCCGTAGGGCGAGATGGCGATGACGTTGCCAGCGGTCACGTTGCCCGCCGCGATGCCGCCGCGGATGCCGCCAGCGTTTTCGATAGCGAGGTCCGCGCTCGTCAGGGCAAGATAAGAGCCGCAAATCACGTGGCCGATGGTCTGGGCCTTGGTGGTGTCGCCCTCCTTGCTGGGACGGAAATCGGTGGTGCGCACCATTTCCCAACCATGCGTGCCTGCGGCGTCCTCGCCGTAGAAATAGTTGGTGGTGGATGTGCCGAGCACCTTGTTCGATTCGTTTTCAAAGTCCTCGTCGAGCGGCTTGATCTTGTTGCGGACGGCTTCAAGGCGGCTTTGGTAGTCGGAGCCCTTGTCGGGGTCTGCCAAAAGGTCGTTGACGTTCTTGGCGGTGTAGAGCTTCTCGTTGCTGTCGTCTGCAGGGACCGTGACCGTGTCATCGTCGGTCGTCTCGGTGCCATTCGTGTCGTATTTGTACGGAATGGAAAGCAGTCCCACCTCGGCAAAGGCACTGCCCGCCTCGACAACGTGGATTGTCTTGCCGTCGGCTCCCGTCACCTTCTCGTTAAGGTTGATGTGCTCGTGGCCTGCGATAAGGGCATCGACGCCACGGAGTCGCGTGGCAAAGGTCTTGGCGTCGAGCGTGTGCGCGATACACACAACAACATCGCAGCCCTCCTTGCGCAGCTGCTCTGCCTCGGTATTGATGGCGTTCGCGGCACTCGAGAAGCTGGTGCCCGCGACCAGGTCCGCGCGCAGCGAGGAACCTAGCGACTCATCCATGGCACCCACGACGCCGACCTTGATTTTGTAGTCGAATGGGGAGTGATCCTCGCTATCCTCCCAGGTGCGATCGAGCGTCTTCGTGATGCTCGAGCTCCATACGCCGCTCGTAGACTTCGCGTTCGCGCAGAGCATGGCGAAGGGCGTGCCGGTGGTGCTGTAGCCGGTCATGGTGCGGAGTTTGTCCGCACCGTAGCTCCAGTCGTGGTTGCCTGGCGTGGTCGCGTCGTAGCCGTCGGCGTAGAAGGTGTCCATGAGCTCGGCGATGCTCTTGCCCTCGCTCATGGTGGCGAAGGACTGTCCGTGGAAGGTGTCGCCCGCATCGAGCAAAAGATCGGGGACGCTGCTTTGGGCGCTATAGAGAACCGCCAGTCCGTCAAAGCCCACAGTGCCGGTGCCCTTGCTTGCGTTGTAGCTGTACTTGTAGCTGCCGTGGATATCGTTGGTGTGCATGACGGCCACGGAGCCGTCAATAGCGGCGGGCAGGTTTCCCGCGAAAGCGAGGCTTGGGATGCCTGCGAGCGCGCCGGCAAACAACGCGGCGGCTAACGCAAGGCGGGGGAGTCTTTTCATGGCAGTTTCCTTAGTCCTTAGCCAGAATGCCTGGTTGAATATCGGATTATCGACATAATATGCGAAAACCGCCGCAAGGGCGTCTGTCCCTTTGCGGCGGTTTTGACGTTTGCGCAGATAAAACCTACCAAAATAAACCTGTCCCTTTTTGGCAGGTTTTAGCTCAGCAGCATGCGGTCGTTGGCGAGCTCGCCTCCCGAGACCTCCTCGAACTTCTGCAGCAGGTCGGCTACGGTGAGCGACTTCTTCTCATCGCCCGCCACGTCGTAGATCACGTGGCCTTCGTGCATCATGATCAGACGGTTGCCCAGACGGATGGCGTCGTTCATGTTGTGCGTGACCATGAGCGTGGTCAGGTGGTTCTCGTCGACGATCTCCTCGGTCAGGTTAAGCACCTTAGAGGCCGTCTTGGGGTCGAGGGCCGCGGTGTGCTCGTCGAGCAGCAGCAGGCGCGGCCTGGTGAGCGTGGCCATCAGCAGGGTGAGTGCCTGGCGCTGGCCACCCGAGAGCAGGCCGACCTTGGCGTTGAGACGCGTGTCCAGACCAAGGTCCAGGCGCTTGAGCAGCTCGACGTACTCATCTTTCTCGGCCTTGGTGACGCCCCACGAAAGGCCGCGACGCTGGCCGCGACGCTTGGCGAGGGCCAGGTTCTCGGCAATCTGCATGTCGGCTGCGGTGCCGCGCATGGGGTCCTGGAACACGCGGCCCAGGTACTTGGCGCGCTGCGACTCGCTCAGGCGCGAGATGTCGGTGCCGTCGAGCTCAATAACGCCCGAATCGAGCGGGTACACGCCGGCGATCATGTTGAGCAGCGTGGACTTGCCGGCGCCGTTGCCGCCGATCACGGTTACAAAGTCGCCGTCATTCAGGGTGAGGTCGACGCCGGTGAGCGCGCGCTTCTCGGTGACGGTGCCCTTGTTAAAGGTCTTCTTGACGTGCGAGAGCTTAAGCATCTGCCTCATCCCCCTTCGTGTAGGAGCTGCGGAGCTTATAGCGCTCCCAAACCACGGGTACGCACAGGGCCACAGCGACAATTACGGCGGAAAGCAGCTTCATGTCGTTGGCGTCCATGCCCAACTGCAGCACGATGGCGCGGATAAGGAAGTACACCACGGAGCCAAAGACGGCGGAGGCAAGACGGACGCTAAACTGCGTGAGGCCGCCGGGCAGCAGACGGCCGAGCACCTCACCGATAACAATGGCGGCAAGACCGATAACGATGGCACCGGTGCCCATACCAATGTCGGCATACTTTTGGCTCTGGCAGATGAGCGCGCCCGAAAGGCCGATGAGGGCGTTGGAGAGCACGAGGGCGATCATCTTGGTGGAGTTGGTGTTGACGCCCAGGGCGCGGATCATGTACTCGTTGTTGCCGGTGGCGCGCAGCGCCGAGCCAATCTCGGTGCCAAAGAACCAATACAGGATGGCAACGATAGCCACGGCGAGCAGGATGCCCAAGATGATGGCAACGGTGGACTGCGGCAGGCCGGTCATATTGCTGACGGCCGAAAACACGGTGCCCTTGGCAAGAATGGGCGTATTGGACTTGCCCATGATGCGCAGGTTGATGGACCACAGGCTGATCTGGGTGAGGATTCCGGCGAGGATCGCGGGAATCTCGAAGACGGTGGTCAAAATGCCCGTGACGGCACCCGCGATGGCGCCGGCGCACATACCGGCCAGCACGGCGAGCAGCGGGTCGACGTTGTTATTGACGATGAGCACAGCGCAGACGCAGCCGCCGAGGGCAAAGCTGCCGTCGCAGGTCATATCGGGAATGTCGAGCAGGCGGAACGTGATAAACACGCCAAGCACCATAATGCCCCAGAGGACGCCCTGCGAAACGGCGCCCTGCAATGCAATGAGCATGCTTCATACCTCCTAGGATAGGGTGGACACGTGAGTCACCATGATAGCGGTAACAATGCATAAAAGAGCTGCGGCCGGATGTTTTGACTCATCCGAAACAAGCAGGGCGAACGCCGGTCTTTGGCGTTCGCCCCTGTGGCTCAGATATTGAATAACACGTCAACGGCGCGAGTGCGTGCCCTAGACGCGCTACCGCGCATGGCGCTACTCGTCCAGAGCGGAAAGATCGATGTCCAGAGCCTCGGCCATCTCGTCGTTCTTGACGACGACCAGGTCCTTGCTCGAGAGGTGCTTGATCGCCATGTCCTCGGGCTTGGCTTCGCCCTTCAGGATCTTGACGGCCATCTCGCCTGCGGCGTAGCCCAGATCCTCGTAGTTGATGGAGAGGGTGAACAGGCCGCCGGCCTTGCACATGCCCTCCTCGCCAGTCACGAAGGGGAGCTTGTTCTCCTTGCAGATCTGGCCGACCTGCGAGGCACCCGCGGCGATGGTGTTGTCGGTGGGGGAGTACAGCGCGTCGACCTTGCCCACGGCAGACTCGACGACGGACTGAATCTCGTTGGAGCTCGAGACGGTGAAGTCAGTGTACTCGAGGCCCAGCTTGTCGAGCTCCTTCTTGGCGGCCTTGATCTGGACGTCGGAGTTGGACTCGGCGGTGCAGTAGAGCAGGCCGACCTTTTTAACGTCGGGCAGGACCTTCTGCATCATCTCGAGCTGCTCGGCGACCGGGGTGAGGTCGGAAGCGCCCGTGACGTTGGTGCCCGGCTTGTCGTTGTCCTGGACCAGGCCGGAGGCGGCGTAGTCGGTGATGGCGCAGCCCACGATGGGGATATCGGCCGTGGCGCCGGCGGCAGCCTGCGCGGCGGGCGTGGCGATGGCATAAATCAGGTTGACGTTGTCGCCCACAAACTTGTCAGCAATGGACTTACACGTGGACTGGTCGTTCTGGGCGTTCTTCTGGTCGATCTTGACCTTAAGGCCGCTCTCCTTGATGGCCTTGACAAAGCCGTCGTTGGCGGCATCGAGTGCGGAGTGCTCGGTGAGCTGCAGAACGCCGATAGTGTAGTCGGAACCGGCGGCAGCAGAGCCGGAACCAGAGTTGCCGCCGCATCCGGCGAGCGGGGCGAGCGCGAGCAGGCCAGCGGAGACCAGAAGGCTCCTGCGGCTGATGGTGATGTCCTTCATATCATTACCCCCAGTATAAAAATGGCTGGAAACACTGCACTGGGACAAAGTGCAAGTGGAACTATAGTAGCGCTGATGTCCATTTTTACAACAGCCTGGCGGGTTTTTTAATACAGAATCGGATGGGCGGTACGGGTAGTCGAATGGGCGGCGGAGGGTCTTATGCGGCGGAGGAGGCGTCGTCCTCGTCTAGGGCGGCGAAGAGCTTCTTGCCGTCGAGGAGACGTGTGGTGACGTTTCTCATACGGGCGATCTCGACGGTGCGCAGCGTATCGTCGGTGCCTCGGGCGTCGTAGACCGTTCCCAGCAGATACGAGATGCCATCGCGCTGCCTGATGGCAAAGGGACGGAGTGTCATCCGTGCTGCTTCGGTTTCGCCGCGTGTCGTGACGCTCGAAATATCAAAACTCACCGTGGTTCCGTGGTCGATGGCCTGCTCGACGAGCTCGCACGTGTCGATGCGCTTGATGGGCGTGCGTGTTGCCTTGGTAGCCTTGCTGCCTGCGCTTGGAGCGGGTTCGGGTGTATCGAGGTAGCCGCGAACGTCGGCGCTCGCCATGGCAACTAAGTGCTGCGCCATGCTCTTGCGGATAGCGATAGGCGTGGAGCGGTTGCGCATGACCATACCGTGGAGCCGGATGATCTCTTCATCGGTGAGCGGGCGGGTAAGAAGTTTGTAGCCCACGCCGCGTTTGTACTCAATTTCGTATCCGGCATGGCGAAGCGCGGAGATGGCGGTGTAGATGCTGCGCCGCGCCGCCGAGATGGGCATGCGGGCGGGGTCGTCGGGATGGGCGAGGCGCCGGATCAGCTCATCGGAAAGCATGGCCTTGTCTTCGCCGGTGTTTTCGCTCAAGAGCTGCAGGATGCGAACGGCGCGATAGGCTGCCATCGAGGCGGCGCCCCTCGTCGTGGTGTCGTAGGTTTCAACAGCGGCTTCGGTCATCGTGCCCACGTCCTTTCCGTTTTGGGTGGCGACGGTATGGAGCCTAGGACGTGGGGCTTTCCCAGGGGCGCAGGGCGCTCTGGGCGGTCGGTAGTCGTCGGCAAACGGCGGGCCGAGTTTTCAACAGCCCTGCTCAACTGACCAAAAACTTGCCAAAAGCTTGACGGATGCTGTTGAAAAAAGCGTCTCTCGACCGATGTCGAGAGACGCTTATGCGATGAGCGTTGGCGTGTGGCGACGCGAGCTAGCGTCCGACGATTAGAAGTCGGCGTTGCCCACGGTGCGCGGGTGCGGCAGGACGTCGCGGATGTTGCCCACGCCGGTCAGATACATGACCAAGCGCTCGAAGCCCAGACCGTAGCCGGCGTGCTTGCAGGAACCGTAGCGGCGCAGGTCAAGGTAGTACTTGTACTGCTCGGGATTCATGCCCAGGTCCTTGATGCGGGCCTCGAGCAGATCCAGGCGCTCCTCGCGCTGGGAGCCGCCGATAATCTCGCCGATACCGGGAACCAGGCAGTCGGCGGCGGCGACGGTCTTGCCGTCCTCGTTCATGCGCATGTAGAACGCCTTGATCTCGGCCGGGTAGTCGGTCACGAAGGTCGGGCGCTTAAAGTGCTCCTCGGTCAGGAAGCGCTCGTGCTCGGTCTGCAGGTCGATGCCCCAGCTGACGGGGTAATCAAACTGGTGGCCAGCAGCGACTGCCTGCTCCAGGATTTCGACGGCCTCGGTGTAGGTAACGCGGGCGAAGTCGGAGTTGGCGACATGGTCCAGGCGCTCGAGCAGACCCTTGTCCACAAACTTGTTGAGCATATTGAGCTCGTCGGGGCAGGTGGCCATGACGTCCTTAAGGACGTACTTGAGCATGGCCTCGGCGTTATCCATGTAGTCGTTAAGGTCGGCAAAGGCCATCTCGGGCTCGATCATCCAAAACTCGGCGGCGTGGCGCGTGGTGTTGGAGTTCTCGGCACGGAAGGTGGGGCCAAAGGTGTACACGTCGCCAAAGGCCATGGCAAAGTTCTCGGCATTGAGCTGGCCGGACACGGTGAGGCTTGCATGCTTGCCGAAGAAGTCCTGGCTCCAGTCGACCTCGCCGGACTCGGTGAGGGGCGGATTTTTGGGGTCGAGCGTGGTCACGCGGAACATCTCGCCGGCGCCCTCGCAGTCACTCGTGGTGATGATGGGGGTGTTGACGTAGACAAAGCCCTGCTCCTGGAAGAAGCGGTGGATGGCGGCAGCCGCGACAGAGCGGATGCGGAACACGGCGCGGAACAGGTTGGTGCGCGGGCGCAGGTGCTGCTGGGTGCGCAGGAACTCGACGGTTGCGCGCTTCTTCTGCAGCGGGTAATCCGGGGCGCTGACGCCCTCGACCTCGATGGAGGTGGCAGAAAGCTCGAAAGGCTGGGGCGCATCGGGGGTCAGCTTGACGGTGCCGGTGCAAATGAGTGCGGCCGAGACGTTTTGATGGGCGATCTCGTCGTAGTTGTCGAGTGCCTCGCGGTTCATGACGACCTGCAGGTCGCGGAAGCAGCTGCCGTCGTTGAGCGTAACGAAGCCAAAGTTCTTCATGTCGCGGACGGACTTGACCCAGCCGGCGACGGTGACGGTCTGGCCGCCGAGCGGCTCGGCATCGGCATAGAGCTGCGCGATTTTGGTGCGGTTCACGTATCCTCCCATAACGGTTGAATGATAGTTATCCATACAGTTCGATATTCTAGCAGCTCGGCTCATTTGGGCTATACAGATAAGGCATTGGCGGGATGGTTTTTCAAACGAAAAGCGCCCGCGGCCAAATGGTCGTGGGCGCTTGACGAGGTGCCTTTTGGCTGTGTGGCGTGGGGCCTGGCTACTTGGTCTTGGCAACCAGCAGCGGGTCGCCAAGCTTGACGAGCGGGTTGCCGCCGATAAGCGTTCCAGACTCGCCGACATGGTCGATGCTCTTAAGACGATCGAGCTCGGAGACGATGACGGTCACGATGTCCTCGTGACCAGCGGCCTTAATGGCCTCGCGGTCGAAGCTGATGAGCGGCTGGCCTGCCTTGACCACATCGCCCATCTCGACAAAGCGGGCAAAACCCTTGCCGTTCATTTCCACGGTGCCCAGGCCAACATGGATGAACACGCGCAGACCGTCCTCGGTGATCATGCCGATGGAGTGGTTGGTGACAGTGGTGGCACCGATGCGGCCGTTGGCGGGCGCATAGATGGTGCCGGTAATGGGCTCGATGCCATAGCCCTGGCCAAGCATGCCCGAGGCGATCGTCTCGTCGGGAACCTCGTTCAGGTTGACGAGCACGCCGTTGACGGGGGCATAGATGACGCCTTCGCGGGTAGCGAAGCTTGCTGCGGGCGGAACGGACGCCTCGCCGGTCGAGGTGAAGGTGGACTTAAGCGAATCGAGCAGACCCATAGTTGCCTCCAACTTAAATAGGCGCATATCGCGCGTTTGGTTTGCCGGAAACGTTTCACATGTGTTTCGCGGCTTGGTCAACGCCCCTATTCTACGCTGCTCAACGATACCTCTGAACTGGGATTATGTGATATATCAGTTGAAGGGAAACTTATTGCCGGAGTGTTTCTGCGCCACGGGTTCAAGTGGGGTACGCTTGAAGGCGAAAAACAAGGGCGCATAATTTGCGCGAAGGGAGCACATATGATTGTCGAGAACCATGCGCTGTGGGGCGAGGAGCCGACCGAGGATTATCCGGCGACGTTTACGTATTTGGGTGCCGAGCCGTTGCCCGATAAACCGAATGGCCGCCGCCCCGCGGTGATTATCTGTGGCGGAGGTGCGTTTACGCATATCGCTCCGCATGAGCAGGATCCTGTGGCGTTTGCGTTTTTGGATCACGGTTACCAGGCCTTTGTGCTCAACTATGTCACGAGTTCTACGGGTGACGTGAGCTTTCCGCATCCCCAGGCAGATCTTGCCAAGATGGTCGCCACGGTGCGCGCCAACGCCGACGAGTGGCATGTCGATCCTAAGCGCGTGTGCGTCGTGGGCTTTTCTGCTGGCGGCATGATTTGCGCCTCGCTGGCAACACAGTGGAAGACCGGCCCCTTTGCGGCACTTGCCGGGGCGCGTCCGGACGACATTCGTCCCGATGCCGTGGTGCTGGGCTATCCATTGCTCGACTTTGCCTATGTGCGCGACATGCAGACGCGCGATCCGCGCATTGACTTGCGCGTGCCCAAGACGGGCGGCAAGACGGGACGCGATTTGCTCAACGACTACCTGTCGATGGTGACGGGCGGCGAGGTAACTGACGAGCATCTGGCCGACATCTGCCCCACCACGCATGTTTCGCGTCAGATGCCACCGACCTTTGTGTGGGGCGTGTCCGACGACAAGACGGCGCCGATCGCGCAGGTCTACCCGTTTGCGCAGCGCATGGCCGAGGAGGGCGTTGCATGCGAGATGCACGTCTTCGACCAGGGTGGTCACGGCCTTTCGCTCGGCAACGCCAACACCGCGGTCGACAACGAGGACAAGCAGGTGGCGGTCCGCCCTTGGATTCGCCTAGCCTTCCGCTTCCTGGAGCGCCATCTGTAAGAGGACGGGCATCCCAGCCCTTCAATAACTTGCGGTGAAATAGTTCCGATCTGGGGCATCAACCAGCCCATCCAGGAACTATTCCACTGCAACTTTGTTTTTGATGCCCCGCCCGGAAACTGCGTCCCAGTTTTGCCTTTCAAGGTGGGACACGGTTTCCCATAGGGCCTCGACTGGGAAAGTGCGTCCCGTTTCGAGTGGGGATTCCGGGATGCATTTTCCGTAAGAGGCCTGTTTGGGAAACCATATCCCGTTTCGAGCCAGAATTCTGGGATGTAGTTTCCCCGAGAGGCCTCATCGGGAAACTATGGCCCTGAACTCTCCTGCCTGTCCCCATTGCGCCAATCTGCTGATTGAACGTCATTGTGTGTTCACGCTATCATGTAAGCTTAAAATTGGTTAGCCATGGCAAACGGTTAGTCATGGTAAACAAAATGCAACGCCCTGTGGGCGCCGGGGGAGGAACACGGACGTGAAGCTCGATACGCTCGAGATTGGAAAGGACGCCGTTGTCGCATCGGTGGCATCGGACGACCAGGCACTCCGACAACATATTTTGGACATGGGCCTAACACCGGGCACCGAAGTCACCATGATGAAGTACGCCCCCATGGGCGACCCGCTCGAGATCCGCCTGCGTGGCTACGAGTTGACACTGCGTAAGGACGATGCCGCTCGCATCGAGCTCGTGGGTATTCACGACACCGATACGGGTCCGCGCGCTAACGCCGCAATCGGCACGACGGAGCATCCGGCCCTGGGCGAGGGGACGTATTCGCCCCGTGCGGCAAAGACGGCCGTGCCAGAGGGCGCGCCGCTGCACTTTGCCCTCGCCGGCAACCAAAACTGCGGCAAGACCACGTTATTCAACCAGCTGACGGGCTCCAACCAGCATGTCGGTAACTTTCCCGGCGTGACGGTCGACCGCAAAGATGGCACCATCCGTAACCATCCCGAGGCGAGCGTTACCGACCTGCCCGGCATTTACTCCCTGTCGCCGTACACAGGCGAGGAGGTCGTGAGCCGTCAGTTCATCCTCGACGAGCGTCCGGACGCCATCATCGACATCATTGACGCCACCAACATCGAGCGCAACCTGTACCTGACACTGCAGCTCATGGAGCTTGACCGTCCTATGGTCATCGCGCTCAACATGATGGACGAGGTGACCGCCAACGGCGGCGCCGTGGACGTCAACTTGCTCGAGAGCCTGTTGGGCGTGCCCGTTGTCCCCATTAGCGCTGCCCGCAACGAGGGCATCGGCGAGCTGGTGGACCACGCCCTGCACGTGGCGCGGTTCCGCGAGCGCCCCGGTCGCCTGGACTTTTGCGCGCCCGACGGTCCGGACGGCGGTGCACTGCATCGCTGCATCCACGGTATTGCTAACCTGATCGAGGACCATGCCGTGACGGCGCACATCCCGGTGCGCTTTGCGGCGACCAAGCTGGTCGAGGGCGATGAGCTGGTAACCGAGGCGCTTCACCTGGATCGCAATGAGCTCGACGCTATCGAGCACATCATCACCCAGATGGAGGGCGAGGCCGGCACCGACCGCCTATCTGCGCTGGCCGATATGCGTTTTAGCTTTATCGGCGACGTGTGCGGGCGTTGCGTCGTCAAGCCGCACGAGAGCCGCGAGCACGTGCGCTCCGTCAAGATTGACCGCATCCTGACAGGTCGTTACACAGCCATTCCGGCGTTTCTGGTGATCATGGGCCTCGTCTTTTGGCTGACGTTTGGCGTGATCGGCGCGGCGTTGCAGGGACTTATGGAGGACGGTATCGCTGCCATCATCGCCTCGGCCGATGCGGGCCTCAAGGCGTTCGGTACCAACGACGTGGTGCGCTCGCTGGCTGTCGACGGCGTGCTTACGGGCGTGGGCAGTGTGCTGACCTTCCTGCCGATTATCGTCGTGCTCTTTTTGTTCCTCTCCATTCTGGAAGACTCCGGATACATGGCGCGCGTGGCCTTTGTCATGGATAAGGTGTTGCGTCGCTTTGGCCTGTCGGGCCGCAGTTTCGTGCCCATGCTCGTCGGTTTTGGCTGCACCGTGCCGGCTATCATGTCGACCCGTACGCTCCCATCCGAGCACGACCGCAAGATGACGGTCATGCTCACGCCGTTTATGAGCTGCTCAGCCAAGCTGCCGGTTTACGGCTTGCTGTGCGGGGCGTTTTTCCCGCAGGCGACGGTTCCCGCCATGGTCTCGCTCTATCTGATCGGTATCGTGGTCGGCTGCGTCGCGGCTTTGGTGCTCAACCGCACGGCATTTAAGGGCGACCCGGTGCCGTTTATCATGGAGCTCCCCAATTACCGCCTGCCGAGCGTCAAGACGACGGTGATGCTGGCATGGGATAAGGCCAAGGACTTCATCACCAAGGCCTTTACCATTATCTTTGCCGCTACGGTGGTCATCTGGTTCCTGCAGACGTTCGATATCCGCTTTAACGTGGTCGCCGACCAGTCGCAAAGCCTGCTTGCCGGTCTGGGTAGCATCATCGCGCCGGTGTTGGCCCCGCTCGGCTTTGGCGACTGGCGCGCCTCGACGGCGCTCGTCACGGGGCTCATTGCCAAGGAGAGCGTCATCTCGACGCTCACGGTGCTTTTGGGCGCAACGTCGCCCGCGGCGCTGTCGACCATGTTTTCGCCGTTTACCGCCTACGTGTTCTTGGTCTTTACGTTGCTGTACCCGCCTTGTGTGGCGGCAATCGGCGCCGTCAAGAGCGAGTTGGGCGCGCGCTATGCCGTGGCCGTATTCGCGTTTCAGGTCGCCGTTGCCTGGATCGTGGCGTTTGTCGTGCATTCGGCGGGCATATTGCTGGGGTTGGCTTAGTTATGAATTGACGGCGCAACCTCTGTGTATCGAATTGTTTTCGGCCCCGCATCTGTACTGACGGATGCGGGGCCGTTGCTATATAATCGCCTCCGCTCAAAACGATTGGAGACGTTATATATGACTCAGACAAGGCAAGACGGCATCACGCTCAAGCAGTGGCTCCCGCTCATCGGGCTCACCTGCTGTGCGTTCGTGTTCAACACGTCGGAGTTTATGCCCATCGGCCTTTTGACTGATATCGCCGCGTCGTTCTCGCTCACCGAGGCCCAGGCGGGCATCATGATCTCGGTCTACGCCTGGGGCGTCATGCTGCTGTCGTTGCCGCTCATGGTGTTTGCCTCGCGCTTCGAGTTCAAGCGGATGCTGCTGGGCGTGCTCGCCGTGTTCTCGCTGGGCCAGTTTCTGTCCGCTGTGGCGCCGACTTATCCCATCCTGGTCTGCGCGCGCCTGGTGGTCGCTTGCGCACATGCCGTGTTCTGGTCAGTCGCCTCGATTATGGCCTCGCGCCTGGTCGACACTCGCCACGGCGCGCTCGCCATCAGCATGATCGCTACGGGCTCGTCCATCGCGCAGATCTTTGGCCTGCCTCTCGGTCGCGCCATTGGCTTGGCCGTGGGCTGGCGCATGACGTTTGCCGTGGTCGGGGGCCTCTCAGCCATCGCGGTCGTCTACCAGGCAGCGGTGTTCCCGGCCATGCCGGCGGGTGAGCGCTTTACCGTCAAACAGCTGCCCGAGCTGCTCAAGAACCCGCTCCTCATCGCGCTCTACGCAGTCACGGTCTTCATGGCGACCGGCTATTACGCAAGCTACAGCTATATCGAGCCCTTCCTGGCGCAGGTCGCGCACGTCGATGCGGGCGCCATTACCATGACGCTGACGGCGTTTGGCTGCTCTGGTTTGCTCGGAAGCTGGCTGTTTGGCCGCCTGTTCGATGGGCATCGCTTCCCGTTCTTGGCTATCACGCTCTCCGGCGTGCCGGTGGCCCTGCTGCTCATGGGGCCGGCCGCATCGTCGCTCGTGACAGTGCTTGCCGTCTGCGCACTGTGGGGTTGCTGCGCCACGGCCTTTAACGTGGCGTTTCAGGCCGAGCTCATCAAGTGCACGTCGGCAGATTCGTCGGCCGTCGCCATGTCGATCTTCTCGGGCCTGTTTAATCTGGGTATCGGCACGGGTACCGCGATCGGCGGAGCCGTGGTTTCGGGCCCCGGTATCGCCTTGATCGGCTACGCGGGTGGTGCGATCGCTGCCGTGGGCGTCATCCTCGCTATCACGGTGATGTTCCCGGTCATTCGTCGCGCAAAGCCTGTCGCCTAACCACGTCCCCTCATCAGTTGCGGTGGAATAGTTCCTGTTTAAGGCCTCTGAAGGCCCAAGCAGGAACTATTCCACCGCAACTTATTTTGGGGAAGAGGATACAAGCCGGGCATACAATGGATGTCGTTGTGTTGAGCTTACCGGGAGGTTGCTATGTGGGCATACGAGACGACGTTCTATCAGATCTATCCGCTGGGCTTTTGCGGAGCTCCGCGCGAAAACGCCGCGCCCGTTGCCGAGGATGAGCTCGCCCAGGCTGCTAACGCCGTGCCCAACCCCGATGCTCCTATCATGAAAATCGCCCAATGGGCCGACTACCTGCAAAAACTCGGTATTGGCGCTGTGCTCATCAATCCGCCGCTCGAGTCCGATAGTCATGGCTACGACACGCGCAGCCTGCGCCACATCGACCGTCGCTTGGGTGGGGATGCCGACTTTGCCGCCGTGTGCGAGACACTGCATGCCCACGGCATCCGCGTGGTGCTCGACGCCGTCTTCAACCATGTGGGCCGTGGCTTTTGGGCCTTCCGCGATGTGCAGGAGCGCAAGTGGGACTCGCCCTACAAGGACTGGTTCCACATTAGCTTTGACGGCGATTCCTGCTATGGCGACGGCTTTTGGTACGAGGGCTGGGAAGGCCATTTTGAGCTCGTGAAGCTCAACCTGCAAAACCCCGCCGTGGTCGATTACCTGCTCGAGTCCGTGCGCCGCTGGGCCGAGGTCTTTGGCGTCGACGGCCTGCGCCTGGACGTTGCCTATATGCTCGACCGCGACTTTATGCCCCGCCTGCACGCTTTTACCCGTGAGCTCAAGCCCAACTTTGTGCTGATCGGCGAGACGCTCCACGGCGACTACAGCCAAATCGTCAACGACGAGATGCTCGACTCCTGCACCAACTACGAGTGCTACAAGGGCCTGTACTCCAGCTTTAACTCGGTCAACATGTTCGAGATCGCCCATTCGCTGCACCGTCAGTTTGGCGGCGACCCCTGGTGCATCTACCGCGGCAAACATCTGCTGTCGTTTGTCGACAACCACGATGTGCCGCGCCTGGCGAGCATCCTCACCGACAAGTCCTGTCTGCGTCCCGCCTACGGCATGCTCTTTGGCATGCCGGGCATCCCGTGCGTCTACTATGGCAGCGAGTGGGGAATTGCTGGCGAAAAGGGCGGCCCCGATGGCGACTGGGCGCTGCGCCCTGCGCTCGATGAGCCTGCGCCCAACGAACTGACGGCGTTCATCACGCAGCTCGCACACCTTCGTTCGGCCGACGACGCGGCGGCCCGTGCTCTCAACTACGGTGCCTATCGCAATGTGGTGATCCAGAACAAGCAGCTGCTGTTCGAGCGCGCCTGCGACGACGCGACGGTGCTCGTGACGGTCAATGCCGTGAACGAGCCCTATACCTTTGGAGCCGGCGAACTCAACGGCTCCTTCGTCGACCTGCTTGCCGACGATGCGCCCACGGTCGAGCTGACAGGCTCCCTTGAACTTGCGCCCTATGAGGTGCGTTATCTGCTGAGGGCCTAATTCATGACTGCGCCGGACGAGGGCTATCAGCATATTGAGCATGGGTTTGAGCCCGTGTTTGACGAGCGCTCGCGCGTTTTGGTGCTGGGGTCGTTTCCCTCGGTGCTCTCGCGTGCCAATGCCTTCTACTATGGCAATCCGCAGAACCGCTTTTGGCGCGTGATGGCCGCGTGCCTTGGTGCGCCCGTGCCGCCCAACGAGGGAGACTCTTTGGCGAGCGGCGAGCCCGTGACGCTTGACGCCTCGATTGCCGCCAAGCGGGCTATGCTGCTGAACGGCGGCGTGGCCCTGTGGGACGTGATCGAGAGCTGCGACATTAAGGGCTCGAGCGATGCGAGCATTCGTAACGTTGTGCCGGCACATATCGAGCGCATTACCGGCGCAGCTCCCATTGAGCAGGTGATATGCAACGGTGGTACAGCTGGCCGGCTCTACAAGCGCTATCTACAAGAGCGCACCGGGCTGCCGGCCATCGTTCTGCCGTCGACAAGTCCCGCCAATGCGGCGTGGCGTCTGGAACGCCTTGTCGAGCGCTGGAGTGAAGCCGTTGATTGGCAGGCTTTTTCGATTTAGCAGTTTGAGTGCTCGGCAAGATGCCTCATAACGGCGTGCCAGATCGGTGTGGGCAGCGCAGACGTGGCGCGCACCATGCCGTCGGTGTCGACGCCACCCGTTGCGGCGCCACCGAGCTTCTGCGCGTGTTCGACGGAACACCCCATGCGAACGGCGCCCACGAGCTTGTCCATGGCCTCCGAAAACGGTCGCCGCAAGAGTCCCATGCGCGGGGAGCGACGAAGCGCTGCGATGCCGCTGCCGGCGCAGATGGCAACGCCGCCACACCACAATTGGTCATGGCGCTCACATGCCTTGTGCAGGCGAACGGCGGTCCCACGCGCCTGCTCAGTGCTCTCTTGTGCGGCTCGAATCGCGGCATAGACGCGCGTTCCCGTACCGCCAAAGCGCTCAAGCGCCTGCTCGATGGCTGTCAACGTCTCATCGTCAGCCACATCTTCAATGGCCAGCACGATGCCATCGGCAACGCTGCCGGCGTCATTTGCCTTCAAGTCGACCGGGCGGGGGAGTGCGGTGCCGGAAAGCTGTGCATAGGCGGCGATGGCATCCTGCAGGTCCCAGAGCAAAAACTCAAGATCGGCACTATTGGGAATGCTGATATACGCAATGGTTTGCAGCGTTTTTGGTACATCGCTGCGCGCGGTCGGCTCCATGCTGCCTCCTTTCCGGTTGGTTTCCGTTTAGGTTACACCGTCCGGCGGCGCCCCACCGCGCTATCCTAGTGCAACCCTTACGAAAGGAACGCCATGCGACTGCCCATGAATACCTCGCTTGCCACGCTCAAGCCCTCCGGTATCCGCCGAATCAACGCGCTCGCCGCCCAGCACCCGGGGTGCATCGCGCTTGCGCTTGGCGAGCCCGATTTTCCCACGCCCGATGTGATTAGCGCCGAGGTGACCGCCGCACTGGACCGCGGTGACACGCACTATCCGCCCAACAACGGGCGCCCCGCCCTGCGTGAGGCGTTATCTGCCTACATGGGGGACGCGGGCCTTACGTTTTCGGCCGACGAGGTCATCCTAACCGACGGCGCGACCGAAGCCCTGTCGGCAACATTTATGGCTATGCTCAACCCCGGCGACGAGGTCATCATCCCCACGCCGGCCTTTGGCCTGTACGAGAGCATCGTCGTGGCCAATCACGCCAAAGCGGTCTTTTTGGATACGGAGCCTGCGCAATTCCAGATTGACGAGGATGCGCTTCGTGCTTGCGTGACGCCGGCGACCAAGGCCATCGTCATCTGCTCGCCCAACAATCCTACGGGTTGCATCCTCAACGCGGCATCGCTCGACGCCGTGGCGCGCGTGGCGGAGCAGGCGGGCATCTACGTGGTCTGCGACGACGTATACAACCGCCTGGTTTATGTGGATGGCTACGAGCGCTTTGCCCAGCGTCACCCGGAGCTGCGTGAACAGACGGTCATCATCGAGAGCTTCTCCAAGCCCTGGTCCATGACCGGCTGGCGCCTGGGCTGGCTCGCGGCAGCGGCACCCGTCATCGCCGAGATCGCCAAGGCTCACCAATACTTAGTATCGAGTGCCGTCTCCTTCGAAATGGACGCCGCAGCCCGAGCCCTGACCGTCGACCCAACCCCCATGCTCAAAGTCTACCGAGCCCGCCGCGAACGCGTACTCGCAGCCTTAGACGCCATGGGCCTCGACGTAGTAGAGCCCGCAGGAGCCTTCTACACTTTCCCGAGCATCAAAAAGTTCGGCCTAACCAGCGAAGACTTCTGCATCAAAGCCATCAAAGAGGCAAACGTAGCCCTAGTCCCGGGCGACTGTTTCGGAACCGAAGGCCACATCCGCCTAAGCTACTGCGTCTCCGACAAAGACCTAGACGAAGGCCTCCACCGCCTGTCCACCTTCATTTCAACCTTGTAGCCCTCAGGGATGCAACACATCAGCCCACCGACCCAAGCATTATGAGCTGTCTCTTATACACATCTCCGAGCCCACGAGACGGACTCCTAT
>URLR01000026.1 GCA_900548815.1 uncultured Collinsella sp. | reverse complement strand
GGTCTGCGTCTCGGGGTCGAGCTCGCGCACCACGGTGCCCATGGGAACCTTAAGAATCAGGTCCTCGCCGCTCTTGCCATTGCGGCGGGCGCCCTGACCGTGCGTTCCGCGCTCGGCGCGGAAGTGATGCTTAAAGCGGTAATCGATCAGTGAAGACAGCTGGGCATCGGCCTGGATGACGACATTGCCGCCACGACCGCCGTCGCCGCCATCGGGGCCACCCTTGGGGACAAAGGCCTCGCGCCTAAACGACATGCATCCGGCACCGCCGTCGCCGCCGCACACGTTAATGCGGCTGATATCGGTGAACTGTGACAACAGAATCGCCTCCTACAAAAAAGAGGGAGACCCTTGAATCCTAAAACTCAAGTGCCTCCCACATATGTGCTCTATGAAGGGTGAATTACGCGTTCGCGAGCGGGCGTACGCTGACCCTGTGCTTGATACCCTTGTGGAACTCAACGGTACCGTCGACCAGCGCGAACAGCGTGTCGTCCTTGCCACGGCCAACGTTCTCACCCGGATGGATGTGCGTGCCGTGCTGACGGACGAGAATCGTGCCCGTGGTTACCGTCTGGCCGGCGAAGCGCTTCGTGCCAAGGCGCTGACCGCGGGAGTCACGGCCATTACGGGAGGAACCGAGTCCTTTTTTGTGTGCCATTGTGTATACCTACTCTTTCGTTACGAGTGTAATCTACTCGGCGACGGGAGCCTCGGCAACAGCCTCGGCCTCTGCCTTGACAGCCTTCTTGGCGCGGGACGTAGCCTGGACCTTCACGATCTTCAGCTTGGTGAGCTGCTGACGGTGACCCTTCAGACGACGATAGCGCTTGCGCTTGTGGAACTTGAAGACCAGCTGCTTCTCGCCCTTGAACTGCTCAACGATCTGAGCGGTAACCTTGGCCTTGGCCAGCTTGTCGGGATCGGTGACGATCTTCTTACCATCGTTGAGGAAGATGACCGGCAGGGTGACCTTGTCGCCCTCATTGCCCTCGATCTTCTCGACGGTGATGACATCGTCGGTGGCGACCTTGTACTGCTTGCCGCCCGTGTTAACGATTGCGTACATGTTTACTTGCCCTTCATGCATCAGTTAGTGCAACAGCCGAATATAGTAGCAGGCGATAATACCCCCGTCAACGAGTATGTGGAGCAAATCCACAAGTTCGCACAGGTATGGGGCTGACGAGTCGGCCCTCGTCGTCCTCGCATGCTTGATTCTGACGCTCGACATCGTAGGAGCAGATGGTCACGAGGTCTTGCATACCGGTGGAAACAATAGGTGCATCGACGCCCGGGGTCAAGCCCTGCAACAAAACATCAGCAGCAGAAAGCAAAATCTCCGGACGCATGGAGCCCTCGTTGTCGGCATGGGTGTCGAGCATGAGCACCAGATGGTCCTCACGCTCCCCCGCCGCGAGCTCATAGCCAACGAGCGTATGGTCCAGATCAAGACGCTTGCTCTTTTTGCCGCGCGCATAGTCAATGCCATGACCTGCGCGCAGCGTGTCGATCGCAGCGCGCACCTCGTCGGCGCTCACGGGGGCCTCGGGGTCCAGGTGCAAGTCGATGCGATACATCAGACGCGTAAGCTGAGCCGTCAGCGCCGGCGTGCGCACGTCGATGTAGGCGGCCTCGATAGGCGCCAGATCGGCCGGGGACGCCGCTGCCAGGCGCTCAAAGGCCTCGTCGAGAGCGACGAACTCGGTCATAAACAGGTCATACCACTCGCAGGTCGACGACGTGCCAACGGGCAGCGCCGACGAAAAGCCCACGCGCATATGCGGCGAAAAGCCCTGCGTCACGGCATAGGGCAGGCCCGCACGGCGCACGATGCGCTCAATGGTATGGATTAGTTCCAGATGGCCCAGGTACTTAAGGCGATCACGCTTGCCGTAGCGAACGCGAAGCCTAAAGAGCGTGGGGTTGTCGGTCAAGCGCTCACTCATGCGCGATCACCCATCAATACGTTCTTGGCGTGGAGCGTGGGACAGATTCCGCAGCCGGTGCACGACGTGCGGGTGCAATCGGGCGTCGTGACGCCCTCGAGCGAACGGCGGTATTCGCGCTCGAGGAAGCCGCGCGAGCAGCCAGGGCTCACGTGCTCCCAGGGCAGGCGCCAGTCCAGCTCGTAGGGCAGGTGCACCAGCTCGTTGAGGTCGATGCCGTTTTTGGCAGCGGCCTCCTTCCAGTTGTCGAGCGAGAAGTGCTCCACCCAGGCGTCGAAGCGCGAGCCCGCACGCCAGGCATCGATGATGACCGGCGTCATATCGCGACCGGCACGGGAGAGCGAAGCCTCGATAAGCGAGGTCTCCGCATCGTGGTAGTGTACGCGAACGGCGCGGTTGCGCACGCTCGTGATGAGCAGCTTCTGGCGGCGCTTGACGTCATCGTAATCGAGCTGGGGGCACCACTGGAAGGGCGTTGCCGCCTTGGGGATAAAGACCGAAACAGAGATAGACACCGAGATAGACCCGCGGCGCGCCTTGGGCACCACGGAGCGGCCGAGCTCCAGCACGTGATCGGCCAGGTTGGCGATAGCCACGATGTCCTCGTCGCGCTCGCCGGGAAGGCCCATCATAAAGTAGAGCTTCATGCGGTTCCAGCCGGCCTCGAAGGCTGCCTTTGCCGCACGATCCAAGTCCTCCTCGGTCACATTCTTGTTGATGATGTCGCGCATACGCTGGCTGCCCGCCTCGGGCGCAAACGTCAGGCCGCCCTTCTTTTCGCCGGCGACCGACTCGGCCATATCAACGCCAAACGAATCCAAGCGCTGCGACGGAATGGACACGCGAATGCCCGTGTCCTCCAGACGACGGTTAAGCCTGCCGAGCACGTCGCGGATACAGGAGTGGTCGGTCGTCGAAAGCGAGGTAAGCGACACCTCGTCATAGCCAGTCTTTTCCAAGCCCTGGATCACCGATGACACGATCTGGTCGGCCGAGCGCTCGCGTACCGGACGATACGTCATGCCCGCCTGGCAAAAACGGCAGCCGCGGGCGCAGCCACGCAGGATCTCGATAGACAGGCGATCGTGAACGAGCTGCGCATACGGCACGCACGACTGAGAAAGCGGATTGGTGGCACCAAAGTCCTCGACGACGCGCTTGTAGACTACCGGCGGGACGTCCTTGCCCTCGCGCGGCACGGTGTAGCCATGCGGCGAGCAGGGCTCGTCATGACGCACCTCATACAGGGACGGCACATAGGTACCGGCGACCGTCGCGAGCTGCTCGACAATCTGAGCGCGCGAGACGCCCTCGTCGCGCAGGCGGCGATGCAGCTGGCAGATCTCAAGCAGCGACTCCTCGCCCTCGCCAATGAGAATGGCATCGAAAAAAGCCGCATACGGCTCGGGGTTATACACCGAGGGACCACCGGCGGCGATGATGGGATCGTCCTCGGTACGGTCGGCCGCAAGCAACGGAATGCCGGCGAGATCGAGCGCTTCGAGGAAGTTCGTCACAGCCATCTCGTGCGGCACGTGCATGCCGACGATGTCGAACGAGGCCACGGGCGCCGCACCCTCGAGCGACAGCAGCGGAATCCCCGCCTCGCGCATGGCATCGCCCATATCGGGCCACGGCACGTAGCCGCGCTCGCAGGAAATGCCCTCGGCCTGATTAAGGATGTTGTAGAGAATGGCAATGCCCTGGTTGGGCAGACCGACCTCATACACGTCCGGATAGATCATGCAGCAGCGATAGTCGGCATCGGCCTTTGAGAGCGTGCCCCACTCGTGGTCGATATAGCGACTCGGCTTTTCGACCTTGGCGAGCAACGGCTCGATCAGATGAAAACAGTCTTGGTATGGAACGCGCAAAAGAAACCCCTAAGCAGCGAGATCGGATTCATCCTCGAAAGGACTCATAGGACGGGTGGCACCGGCGACCGTGGTCACCAGGTCGCGAACGCGCGAGAACGTGGCAGCAGCAACCTCGTTGGCACGGCTGTAGTCCACATCGCGCTCGTAGAGCGACACGAGCGCGCGGCCCATGCCATAGGTACCCGCGGCTGCGGTTAACGCCTTGACGACAAAGCCGATGTGCGGCGTCTGCTTCACCAATGCGCGGGTGACGGCGCGAATCACCAGACCGCCAGCGAGCACGCCCGCGACCTCGTAGCCGCGCTCGGGCTTTATGCCGCGTCCAAAGATGGCCGCCAGCTCAAAGAGCATGCCCACCTGTGCCAGCGCCATCACGGGATAGTCGGCACCCGGCAAAAACACCAGGGCGCCCGTCGCCATGTTGGTAAGCGCGCACGAGGTAATGATGCGATTTGCCGCCGCGATGCGCATAAAAGCAAAGTTGGCGGCAAAAGCCGTCTCCTTGTCCGTACGATCGAGGATCCAGCGAGCAAGCGTCTCGAGCAGATAGGTCTTATCGGTCGCCGCCACCACGCCGAGCATGGGCGTAGATTCCTCAACGAACGGCACCTCGACGGCGGACTCGGCAAGCACGCACACGGGCGCGCCGGCAATCACGAGCTCCTGCACAGCACTCTCCAGGCGGTCGGATCCGCACGAGAGGACCAACACCACGTCGGTATCGGCCTTGGGAACGATACGGTCCTCCCCCAGGCGATCAACACGCACAATGCCCGAAGTCGTCTGCGGCACAAAGGCATCGCGCACCGTCTCGACCAAAAAGCGAGACGCGGTCGAATCAAGGTAAACCGAGACACGCACCGGTGTATCGGAATCCTTCTTAACAGACGCGCCCATCTTAAAAGCGCTGGTCAACTTATCTACGGGAATCTTCATGGCAAACCCCTCCAGCGGTTACGCGGCGCCCGAACGATGCCGCCATATGGATTGTACGATACCCACCGTCAGCAACTGAATCATCATCGACGACGAACCAAAACTAATAAACGGCAGCGGAATACCGGTAATCGGCATCATGCCAATGCACATGCCGATGTTCTCGAAGGTCTGGAACGCCCACATGCCGACGATACCCACGCACGATAGGCGCAAAAACAGTGACTCGCACTTAAAGGCAACGCGGATCGTCGAGAAGATCAGCAGCACGTAGAGGCAAAGGAGCAAAAAGGAGCCGCAGAAGCCGAACGTCTCGGACAGGAAGGCGAAGACGAAGTCGGTGTGGAACTCGGGTAGAAAGCCGCCGGCCGACTGCGTCGCGTGGCCCAGGCCCTTACCAAAGAATCCACCCGAGCCGACGGCAATGAGCGACTGCTGCAGGTTGTAGGCATCGTCCGAATTGGCATTGTCGGGGTCGATGAAGACTGTCAGACGATTCATCTGATACTGCTTGATTAGCACGTCGTGGCCAAGGAGCGAATCAAAGACCGAGTCGAGCGCCAAGATGAGCGCAATCAAACCAACTAGCAGGGCCAAGGTCGACAGCACCCATTCGCGCCGTGCACCGCTCATGCAGATGACGATGGCACCCGAGACCAGCACGACCAGGCCCGAGCCCAGGTCGCCCATGGCGACGACGGCCAAAAACGGGATGGACAGCATACCGCAGAGCTTGACGTAGTCGCGAACGGTATCGATGCGGCCGTTGTATTGCGAGCCAAGCGTGGCCATAAAGAAAATGGTGATGAGCTTGGCGAGCTCAACGGGCTGGAAGGTCAGGCCGATACCGGGAATCTTGATCCAACCCGTCATTCCCAAGCCGCCCGTGTAGGACAGGCCCGGAATCTTGGGCGAAAAGATCACAATAAGGTCAATGACGAGCAGCGCCGTCGAGAAATTGGAAATGCCACGCAGGTCGGTGCGCCAGACGAGCACCGCCAGCACCGCGCCAATGCCAATGCCCAGCAGGTGGCGCGAGAACGAGGCATCGGCCTTAAACTGCGACGCCGACCAAATAATGATGGCGCCATAGGCAACGAGTGCGACGGTAGCCAGCAGCACACCGATGTGTACCTTCTGGCGGAACGTGCCGCGCGAGGCCGAGAGCTGCTTATTAACGCGGTCCAGGCTGCTGCGAGAGCCGGTTTTGGTTGAGCGGAACAGGTCCGCCGGCGAAAAGTCCATCGCAACCTCCTATCGAACCGAGGAATCGCCCGTGGCCGTCGACGTGTCGGGCTCGTCATAAATCGCACCGAGGACATCGCGCACGACGTGCAACGCGGTATCGGAGCCGCCACCGCCCTGTTCCAAGACGGTGGCAATCACGTACTTGGGGTCATCGGCCGGCGCGTAGGCGCAAAACCACGCGTAATCGTCCTCGCCGCTCTTCTCGCCTGTGCCGGACTTGCCGTAGACCGTAGGGGTCAGGGAGTTAAAGTGCGCGGCGGTCGAAGTCGACGCGGAGTAAATCACATCGTGCATGCCGTTGCGAACAAGAGCCAAATCCGAATCGCTGTTGATCTTGGCCTCCAGGCGCTTCTTCTTGCCCTTGCCGTTGTATTTATAGGCATCACCGTCGCCATCGCGCGACACGGCTGACAAAAACACGTGAGGCACGTACTGTTTGCCGCCGTTGGCAAGACCCATATAGGCGCACGCCATCTGCAGGGGCGTCACCAGGATGTCGCCCTGGCCGATGGCAATGTTGGTCATATCGCCGGCATTCCACTTGCGGTCCTCGGCAGATGCGTCGGTAAAGTAAGACTCTTTCCACTCGGCATCGGGAATACGGCCCGTGCCCTCACTCGGCAGGTCGATGCCGCAGGTCTTGCCCAGGCCCCAGCGACGAAAGACCTCCTGCAGGCCCTCGGGATGTTGCTCGTCATAAAAGAACGCCTTGCCCATGTCGTAGAACACGGGGTCGCAGGAATTGGCGATACCGGACTGCAGCGTCATGACACCATGTCCGGATTGAAGCCAGCAACGCTTGCCCCACGACTTGCCCAGACCCGTCCAATAGCCAGTGCAGTTGGTTGTCTGCGTTGAAGTGTAGGTTCCAAACTCAAGACCAGCCAGCGCCGAAAGCGGCTTAATGGTCGAAGCCGACATGTACTGGCCGCTAATAGCGCGATTGAGCAACGGGTGCGAACCCTCGTCATCGTTGAGCTCGGTCCAAACATCGTTGGAGACGCCACCGATAAACACCGAAGGATCGAACTTGGGCTCACTGGCCATGCCCAGAATCTCGCCGTTATTGGGGTCGAGGCACACCACGGCACCGTTGCCGGCGTCGCTGTGGCCTGTGGTCTTAGCGAGCTCAATGGCACTTGCAAGCGCCGTCTCGCAGGCTTGCTGAATCTTGAGGTCGAGCGTGAGCTTAATGTCGGAACCGGCCTTCGCGGGCACGGCGCCGGCCTGACCGGTCACATTGCCCGAGGCATCGACCTTCACCGTCTGCTCGCCGCGAATACCCTGCAGCAAGTTTTCGTAGTAGCTCTCGACGCCCGCCTGGCCCACGATATCGCCCGACTGGTACGTAATCTGACCGGCGGCGCTATCGTTATCGCCCGAAGCCTTCTTGTTCTGAGCCTCGAGCTGCTCGGAGGTAATGGTGCCGGTATAGCCCAAAATGTGACAGGCCGTCTCGCCGTACGGGTACTGGCGCTCGGTGCGCTCGGCAATCTTGACGCCCGGGAACTCGCCGGCATGCTCCTTGATATAGGCAACCGTGGAGCGGCGCACGTCCGTCGCGATGGTATGTAGGCTCTGGGCGCCCTCGGAATTGTCCTGAATGTTGCGCAGAACCGCGACGTAGGGCATTCCGAGCACATTCGCGAGGTGATGCACCAGCACGGTTTCATCGGCCAGGTCGCGATAGGCGACAACGGCAAGTGAGGGACGGTTTTGCACAAGTGCCACGCCATTGCGATCAAGGATTCGTCCGCGCACAGCCGGCGTGGTGACAGTACGGGTCTGATTGCTCTTGGCCTGCTTGTCGTAGTAGTCCGACGAGACCATCTGCATACCCCACAGCTTAACGGCGAGCGCGGCAAACATCGCGCCCACGCCGGCGGTGAGGATGGAGAAGCGACCCTTGAAGGCGGTTGCGGCGGTATTGCCCTCGCCCTCGGTGGCGCGCGGGGCCGTTCCATGCTGCGTGTCGTAGGTAAAACGGGAATCGCCGCGGCGCATGATGACCAGCGCGACCACAATGGCCACGACCAGCACGATACCGGCGATGATAACCGTCATCTGGGAAGACATCTACGGGCCTCCCCTATTTGAGTTTACGGGTCTTGGGCTTAAAGCGCATGCCCGCCTGATGACCACCGCGTGCGGAGAATCCGTAACCGGACTGCGTCACGACACCGGACATCAAAAACGGAATGGCAACCAGACCCGTCAGGATCGAAGACGGCAGGGCGTGTCCAAAAACAGCCACCACAAAGCTCGTCTCCAGACCCATAAACAGCAAGATGATGCTGTAGACCACGTTGATGGCAAGCGCGAAGGCGCCCACGGTAATACCGCGCGCGCTCGGGGAGCCGCTCGTCTGACCGGCAGCGCTGTGCACCAGGGCAAAACTGCCCACCGTCAACAGCAGCGACATAACGCCCACCGGAACGGCGGCGGAAAGATCATAGAACAGGCCGCTGCAAAAACCGCAGACGACAGCCCGCGTGGGATCGCCCGAGAACACGCTCAGGCATACCAGGATAATCATAAAGTTGACGCGACCGCCCGCAATGGAGATCTGCGGCGCCAGGCCCGCCTGCAGCAGCACGCACGCAATGGCGGCGATTGCAAACGTGCGGGAGCTCGCCCCTTGCTCGTGTAGATCCATGGACATGCCCCCTATTCGCTCGAGCCGGAATCGGTCGTCTCGGACGTGTCGGAACTGTCATCCGAGCTCTCGTCCTTCGTCTTGGTCGCAGCATCGCGCGACGTTCCCTGCGGCGTGCTGTTAGCCGTGCTCACGTCCTCGTCCGAGGCCGAGTGCTCGTCGGTCAGCGAGGTAATGACCAGCACTTCCTCGTTGTTCTCGGCCGTGGTCTGAGCGCGCACCACAATGGTGTAGTACACGTCGTTGGCCGACTTCTCCACCGAGGAAACAGTGCCAAGCGGCAGGCCCTTGGGGAACACACCGCCAATGCCAGAGGTCACGATAATGTCGCCGACTTTGACGTCGGAGTCGACGCTCACGTACTCAAGACGCAGGGTGCCATCGGGCTGGCCCTGCAGCATACCCTGGGCGCGCGTGTCCTGCACCATAGCCGACACGCCCGAGTTCTCGTCGCCAATCAGACGCACGGTAGAGGTCTTGGCCGACACCTCGATAATCTGACCGATAACACCGGCAGAACTCGTCACGGGCATGTTGATGGTCAGGCCGTCGGCAGAGCCTTTGTCGATGGTAACGGTCGAGGTCCAGGCATCGCCCGACGCACCGACAATACGAGCGGCGGTCGACTTAAGGTTGTAGGTCGATTGCAGCCCGACCAGGCCCTCCAGGCGCTCGGCAGTCTTTTGAGCCTCGGAAAGCTCGGCGACCTTAGAGGTCAGCACCTCGTTTTGCTTCTTGAGGTCATCGAGCGACTCCTGCGAAGCCGTGAGGTTGGAGAACACGTTGCCGATCGCATTGAAGGGAGCCGCCACGGCCGACCCCAAAAAACGCACCGGCGAGGTAATCGTCGTCATACCCGAGCGTACGGCATGAATCGGCCCGGCCTCGCCCTCACGGATATAAAACGTGAGCAGCAACACCGAAATCAGGCTGAAAACAATCAACGGGCGCATACCCGTTGATTGTCGCTTGGTATTCAGATTTGGAGAGAAACCCGAAGATCGTGCCAAATGGAATCCACCTTTTGGAAATTAAGCATTGGTTTGGACGAAGCCACCGTCAAAGGCGTTGGCCTCGAGCACACGGGCACAGCCGTTTACGACGTTATCGAGCGCCGTGGGGCTGACGTTGACCGAAACGCCGGTCTCGTCGCGCAGGCGCACGTCGAGGCCGCGCAGCAACGCACCACCGCCGGTCAGCAGAATGCCGTAGTACATAAGGTCCGAGGCAAGATCGGGCGGCGTGGCGTCCAGAGCGTCCTTAACGGCCTTGGCCATCTCGTCGAGCGGCTTGTTGAGCGCGCGACGAATCTCCTCGCTCTCGATGCGCACGGTCTTGGGCAGGCCCGTGATAACGTCGCGGCCGTTGACCTCGACGTCGAGCTCATCCTTGAGCGGCACGGCGGAGCCGACCTTGATCTTGATGTCCTCGGCCGTGCGCTCGCCGATAGCCAAGTTGTAGGCATCGCGAACATGGGTGAGGATAGCTTGGTCGAACTCGTCGCCGGCAATGCGGATGGACTGCGACACGACAATACCGCCCATAGCGATAACGGCGACCTCGGTGGTGCCGCCGCCGATATCGATGACCATGGAGCCCGTGGGCTCCTCGACGGGCAGGTCGGCGCCGATGGCAGCCGCCATGGGCTCCTCGATCAGATAGGCCTGGCGAGCGCCGGCCTGGATCGTGGCCTCAAAGACGGCGCGCTTCTCGACCGACGTGACGCCGGAGGGAACGCAGACGACGACGCGCGGACGCGGAGTCCACGGATAGCGCTTCTCGGAAGCCTTGTCGATAAAGTAGCGAAGCATGGCCTCGGTGACATCGAAGTCGGCGATAACGCCGTCCTTAAGGGGACGAACGGCCACGATGTTGCCGGGCGTACGGCCGAGCATACGCTTGGCCTCGATGCCGACTGCCAGGATGCGCTCGTCGTTCTTGTCGATAGCGACAACGGAGGGCTCGCGGATGACGATGCCCTTGCCGCGCACGGAGACAAGCGTATTGGCGGTGCCGAGGTCGATGGCGAGATCGCCCGCATAGCTACCGAAGAACATATCCATCAAAGAAAACAACGCAACTCCTGATGTGTTGGATGATTGCTGGAAAACTACTAGCCCATCATACTAGCGCAAGCCCGGCACCTCACTTGCGGTGAAGCGCCGGGCAGAGCCAAATCTCATAAGGTCACTACTGGTTGTCAGCGGCCGAGAAATCGATATCGAAGGAGGAAACGGCCCAACCGATATGGTTGTCGGAGCGCACGAATTTAACGGTGTACTCCTGCTCGCCGCCCTTGGACAGCGAAGCCTTCACCTTGGCGGTGGTCTCGGTCATGGACTGATCCATGCCCTCGATGGAGACGGTGGCGCCCTGCGGGATGGAGGAGATGATCATCGCCTTGGCGTCCTCGGACAGGCTCGAGGCCAGGCAGGACTCGGCTTTGGCGGTATCGCCGTCACCGGCAGCCTGGAACAGGTCGGTGATGACGGACTCCTGCGAGGGGTAGCCCATGCCGCGCGTATAAGCATAGCCAAGACCGCCGGCCGCGATCACGATGAGCAGAAGCAGTACCAGGAAGATCTTGAGACCCGTGTGGCGGTGGCGACGACGAACCTTGGCCTGCTTGCGGTCCTGCTGGACCATCTCGGACTCGGACAGCGTAAAGAAGCCGGTGTCAGAGGGGTCGGGCATAAACTGACCGGTCGCGCCCGTGGGATCGAGCGGGTCGACAGCGGGAGCGTCCATCGCGGGAGCCGGAGCCGTGGACATGGCCGTCTGGGCCGAAAGCGCGGCGAGCGAGTCGTGCACGCGGGCAAGCTCGTCGGCCTGCTCGGGCGTGAGCTGGTAGATGCCGTCGGCGGTAGCGGCGTTAAAGGCATCGAGCGCATCGGAAGGGCGGCCGGCGGCGGAAAGCGCTTGGCCCATGCCGGCGTTGAGGGCGCGCGTATCGTCGCGCGGGCCGGCAAAGTCGATAGCCGTGCGGTAGGTCTCAACGGCGTCCGCGGGGCGACCGAGTTTGATGAAGCAGCGGCCCAGATCGCCGAGGGCAGCGGCAGGAGCCGGGTTGGCGCCGTCGATGGCAGCCTGACGGAAGGCGGTACCGGCGTTGGCATAGTCGCCCGACTGGAACAGCGCGTTGCCCAGACCCAGGTAGGCCTTAAAAGGCGTGGCGTAGGAAGCGTCCTGGGTAGCTGCAGAGAACGCCTGGGCAGCCGTGGTGTAGTCGCCCACCGCGGCGAGTGCCTTGCCGCGGTTGGTGAGCAGAGCGCCGCGCTTGCCATAGGCGCCGTCGTTGAGGGCGGCGGCGTAGGCCTCGGCGGCCTCGGCGTACATGCCAAGATGCATCAAGGCGTTGCCGCGCAGGTGGTCGGCCTCGCCCATGATCTCGTTGGGAGTCTTTGCCGCGCCAAGCATCTGGGCGGCAGCGGAAAAATCACCCGCGCGATAAGCGGCGCGGCCCTGTTGGATCAGCTGGCTATTCAAGGAAGTCCCCTTTACTCGTGAACGATCTCGACATGAACGATCTCGTCGCCGGCGCGCAGCTGCGAGATGACGTCGAGGCCCTCGACCGTGGTGCCAAAGACGGTATAGCCGGAGTCGAGGTTGTGCTGGGCACCCAGGCAGAAGTAGAACTGCGAGCCCGCGGAATCGGGATCCATGGAGCGAGCCATGGCAAGCGCGCCGTCAACGTGGCTGTTGCGCGGATTGGTGGCAAACTCGCCCTTGATGCAGTAGCCGGGGCCGCCGGTGCCGGGCATGCCGTCGGGGCCCTCAAGGCCGGCAGCGACGTCGGCGCCTGACATATCGCGGGTATTGGGGTCGCCGCCCTGGATCACAAAGCCGGGCACATAGCGATGGAACTTAAGGCCGTCATAGAAGCCCATCGTGGAAAGCTCGCAGAAGTTCGCCACATGGATGGGGGCGCCCTCACCGTCAAACTTGACCTTGATGGTGCCCTTCGATGTCTCGATCACCGCGCACTCGTCACCGACGAGCTGGTACTCGGGCGTATAGAGCTCTTTCTTAAAACCAAACATGTGGTTCCTTCCTCGTGCGTTTAAAGCATATTTGTACGAATTGTAGCAATAAGCACGGGCTTCCATCAATTGCGCACGCAGGTTATGCCGCCGGAGGGCAACAAATTACGAACGCTGCTGCGGCCTCCATGCGCTCACGTTGGCGTCGTACTGGTTAAGTGCGCTGTTGCCGCCTTGTGCGATGGGCGCCAGGATCTCGCTCTGACGGGCGCTCAGCGACTCGCCGTCGGGAATGGACAGCGAGATATCCCAACTCTGGCAGATCACGTCGACACGCTCGTACATCCACTGGGCAAGCTGCTTTAGATGATCGATGTCCTCCGCATAGACCGTGTCGTCCTGAACCTTGAGGTTGTTGAGCTCATCCTGGGTCTTTTTAATCTGATCGCGCAGAGCATAGGCGCTCTGCGACAGCTCCTGGCGGGTGGAGAGCGGTGTGCGCAGATAGCCGTTATTAAACGAATCGATGACCTCGCCGATCTGGTCATCGTCGCTGTACGACACGATGGTCTGGTACAGGCCGTCGAGCCTGGTGTAGAGCTGGTCGTCGGTTAAGACAGTCTCCTCCTGAACGACCTCGGACGCATCCTCTTGCTTGGGCTCTTTGTCGGTGGCCTCGCCCTTTTGGCGCGACGGGAAGGTGGTCTTGGCTGCCTGGCCAAACTGGTCGTAGAAGCCGGGCATGACGCCCATGGGATCGGCAGTCACAAACCAATAGGCACCACCGCACACGGCGGCGAGCACCGCGATGACGATGAGCGGTTTGGGAATATGGCGCTTGTGCTTGTGATAGGCATCCTCGTCGGGGTGGACCTTGCGCTTGGGCTTTTGCTTTTTGGGCTGGGCATCATCGCGCAGGGACACCGGCGTGGGGATATCGACCTTGGGGATGCCAAAGTCCTTATCGAAGGCAGGCAGCACGCAGGTCTCGTTGGGGTCGGCTGCGTCGGAGAGCACCGCCGCGGCAGATGCCGGCGCGTGGGGCACCTCGGTATCGATCTGCTCCTGCGTCAGGCGCGGAAAGCCGGCCGTGCGCCCTGCGGCCAGGTCGGATGCGGCCGCGTCCTCGGAAAGGATGCCCGGCGCGGGGCGTCCGCACTTGGGACAGGTACGGTCATGCGGGGACAGACGGGCGCCGCAGCCGTCGCAGAACACGAACTCGGTATGCTCGGGGCCATCGCCCGGACCAACGTATGCGTTGCAATAGGGGCAGAACGAGGCGCCGTCCTCGATGGTCTTTAGGCGATGCGGGCAGATCACGGCATCCTCTTTCCGAAGCAATTCAAACAATTGAGGTTAGAGCATAACATCGACACGGCCCCACAAACGCAAGGCACCAATTCAACATCGCAGGACATCCCTGAAGGCCGCGGACTACTTCTTTTTCTTGGGCATCGAGACTTTAATGCCCTGGGCCGATTTGGTCACGCGGGAGCGCTTGGCAACGGCGCTCTTCTTTTTCTTGGGCTGGGCCTGGGCCACGCCCTCGAGTGCACGGGCCTCGGCCTCGCGGACAGTGCGCGCCTCACGGCGCTGCGCCATATCGGCGGCAACGCGCTTGGCAAAACGCTCGGCGGTCGATCCCGTCGAGCTCACCTTGCCGCCGCCGCGACCCAGACGAACGCGCACGCCACGGCCAAAGCCGGTGGCCGCATGACGGCGACGGGGCTTGAGTGAGTCCATCATCGCGGCAAGCTTAAAGAACACCGCGCAGGTAAAGACGACGATAACCGCCAAGATGACCATCTGGCCCATCGACAGGTTAGCGATGGACAGCAGCCCCGGGAACCCGATAACGCCCGTCAGGATGCCGGCGACGACAAACACGAAAAGCACCACGCGCAAGGGCGTGAGCGGCTGCGAGATGCGCCAGATCAGGCTGACACTCGCCGCGCACGACGTGAGCAGGCACATGGTCGAAAGCGTAAGCTGGCTAAAGCCAAATACGCGCGCCACAAAGATATCGAGCGCCGCGGCCAAAATGACCGCAATCGACGCCGGCAGCGCACGCTTAAGCACGTTGGTCAAGAACGACCCCTTCACGCGGGCGTTGTTGGGCTCCAGGCCCAGCACAAAGCCCGGCGCGCCGATGCAGAAGAAGTTGATGAGCGTCATCTGAATGGGCTCCAAGGGATACGGCGGCAACGCGATGCACAGCGCCGCCAGGCCCATCGAGAAAAGCGTCTTGGTCAAAAAGAGCGCGGCAGAGCGCTGCAGGTTATTGATAGAACGACGGCCCTCGGCCACCACAGCGGGCATCGAGGCAAAGTCGTTGTCGACGAGCACAATCTCGGCCACATTGCGCGCGGCATCGGAGCCGGCGGCCATCGCCACGGAGCAGTCGGCCTCCTTGAGCGCCAGCACGTCGTTGACGCCGTCGCCCGTCATGGCCACGGTGTGCCCGCGGCGCTTGAGCGCCTGTACGAGCTCGCGCTTCTGCTGCGGCGTCACACGCCCAAAGACGTGGTAACGGTCCACTGCCGCATCAATCTTGGAAGGCGTATCGAGGGTTGTCGCGTCCACGTAAGCATCGGCGCCCGGCACGCCCACCACGCGCGCGATCGACGACACCGTACGCGGGTCGTCGCCGCTGATCACGTTGAGGGTCACGCCCTGCTCGTTAAAGTAGCCGATAGTCTCGGCTGCCGAGGTGCGAATCTCGTCACGAATAGTCACAAAGCCCACGGGCTCGGCCTCGCCCACCATGTCGCCGTCGGGCGTAAAGCCGTCCACGCGCGCCACCACGAGCACACGGCAGGTATCGGCGAGCTCGGCGACACGGTTCTCGACCTGTGAAAACACACGGTCCGAGAGCACAAACTGCGCGGCGCCCATCACATAGGAGCCCTGCGCAAACGACGCGCCGCTCCACTTTTTGGACGACGAGAACGGAATGACCGACAGCGGCTCGGACACCTCGACTGGACGGTCGGCGTAGTAGTTGAGCAGCGCCTGGCAGGTCTCGTTGGCATCTGCCGAAGTCGCACGTGCCACGTTAGCCAGCGCAAAATCGAGCACCGTGGTATCGACGGGAACAGCCACCTTGTCCGAGTCCACGCCAAAGCCAACACCCTCAACCGGCAGCGGATACGTGCCCTCAACCTCCATGCGGCCCGACGTGATAGTGCCCGTCTTGTCCAGGCACAGCACGTCGACGCGCGCGAGCGTCTCGATGCAGTAAAGCTGCTGCGCGAGTACCTTGCGGCGCGCCAGACGCACCGTGGCGATGGCAAGCACCGACGAGGTCAGCAGCACCAGGCCCTGCGGAATCATGCCCAGCAGGGCGCCCACCGTGGACAGCAGCGCCGAAGAAGGCACACGACCGGCCAGCAGCTCGGAGAAGCACCAGGAAAGCGCGCTATCGCCCGGGGTTCCCGCGGCATCCCACAGCTCGCTCACACTCGAGGCAAACAACGCCAAACCAAGCGGGATCATGATGATGCTCGCAAAGCGCACGATGGCGTTAAACGCGTTCATGATCTCGGAATTGACCTTTTTGACGTACTTCGCCTCGTTATTAATTTTAGCCACGTAGTTGTCGGCGCCGACATGGATCACGCGGGCGCGCAGCAGGCCCGAGTCGATAAAGCTGCCGCTCATAAGCTCAGAACCAGGCTGCTTCTTAATAAGGTCGCTCTCGCCCGTCAGCAGGCTCTCGTTCACGAGCGCCTCGCCCGAAACCACCACGGCGTCAGCGGGAATCTGGTCGCCGCGCCCCAGGCGGATGATGTCGTCGAGCACGATCTGGTCCAGGTCGAGCTCCACCTCGGCGCCGTCACGCACCGCGATGGCCTTCTTGGAAGTCAGCAGCGTAAGCTTATCGACCATCTTCTTGGAACGCATGGACTGAATGACGCCAATAGCGGTATTGAGGAACACCACGAACAGGAACGTCAGATTCTTAAAAGAACCGGTCAAAATGACCAGGAACGCCAAGATCACGTTGATCAAATTGAACAGCGTGCAGAGGTTCTCGATGATGAGCTCTTTGACCGACTTGGTCTTGAGCTCCATGTTGCGGTTGATCTTACCGGCGGCGATGCGCTCCTCGACCTCGGCGGTCGAGAGTCCGCGCTCGATATCCGTTGCTGCCATAACACGTCCCATCACGTCGCGTCGGTATAAGAAAAACCGCCCGGACCATGCGAGGTTCGGACGGTCTTACGTTCGATGGTGCCCCATGTTGGATTCGAACCAACGGCCTTCTGCTCCGGAGGCAGACGCTCTAATCCCCTGAGCTAATAGGGCCAACGTTTGGCATTATACCCAAGTGCACCACGGGCTATCAAAATAAAAGAAAAAGCTTTGCAATTCCGAGGAAGACGCGGCGCAACGGCCCACTTTAGAAGGCAAAAGCGAGTCAGATAGTATAAACTCTCATGCACCATATATACACGGCTCGCGTTGCGGGCCGTTTTTGCAAGGGTTATCCATCGAGGTGAGAGGCACACCATGATTGCTATTTTAAAGCAGAGCGCCAGCGACGAGGCAGTCAGCCATATCGTCAGCTGGATTGAGAAAAAGGGCCTGAAGACCGATGTCTCGCGCGGCGAGAATGAGACGATCATCGGCCTGGTGGGCGATACGACCAAGATCGACCCGTTCCTGCTCGAGTCCATGGACGTCGTCGAGCGCGTGCAGCGCGTCTCCGAGCCGTTCAAGCGTGCCAACCGCAAGTTCCACCCCGAGGACTCTGTCATCGACTGCGGCCACGGCGTCAAGATCGGCGGCGATCAGTTCCAGGTCATCGCCGGCCCGTGCTCCGTCGAGGGCGAGAACCTCATCCGCATCGCCCGCCGCGTGAAGGCCGCCGGTGCCACGATGCTGCGCGGCGGTGCCTACAAGCCCCGCACCTCCCCCTACGCCTACCAGGGCATGGGCCCCGCCGGCCTCGACCTGCTGTGCGAGGCGTCTGCCGAGCTCGACATGCCGATCGTCACCGAGATCATGGATCCACGCGACGTGCAGGTCTTCTTGGACAAGAAGATTGACGTCATGCAGATCGGCGCCCGCAACGCCCAGAACTTCCCCCTGCTCAAGGAGGTCGGCAAGACCCAGACCCCGATTCTGCTCAAGCGCGGCATGTCCGGCACGATCGACGAGCTGCTTATGGCCGCCGAGTACATCATGAGCGAGGGCAACGACAACGTCATCCTGTGCGAGCGCGGCATCCGCACTTTCGAGACCCGCACCCGCAACACCTTCGACCTCAACGCCGTGCCGGTGCTGCACCACCTGTCGCACCTGCCCGTCGTCGCCGACCCCAGCCACGCCACCGGCTACACCCGCTACGTCGAGCCCATGGCGCTCGCCGCGACCGCCTGCGGTGCCAACGGCCTGGAGATCGAGGTCCACGACGAGCCGAGCCGCGCCTGGTCCGACGGCGCCCAGGCCCTCACCCCCGATCAGTTCGACGACACCATGCGCCGCATCCGAGCCATCCGCGAGGTTGTCTGCCAAGAGACCGTTCAGGAGTAGCGCATGGGTACGGTGAGAAACGCGCGCGTTAACCAGGGCGGCCCCAAGTGCGCCGGCATCGTAGGCCTGGGACTGATCGGCGGCAGTTTTGCCCGCGGCTATGCACAGGCGGGCGTCCGCGTGCTGGCCTGGGACCCCGATGACGATGTCATGACGGCCGCCAGCATGGGCACCGTCGCCGGAGAGCTCAACGACGAGACGCTCGGCGAGTGCGACATCATCGTCCTGGCATGCTACCCCGAGGCCTGCATCGAGTGGCTCGAGGCGCACGCCCAGGCACTCGCCGACGCCACCGATACCGAGGCCATCATGGGCCCCGTGGTGATCGACACCGTGGGCGTCAAGGGCATCGTGTGCGAACGGGCCTTTGAGCTTGCACGAGAGCACGGCTTCTACTTTGTGGGCGCTCACCCCATGGCGGGCACCCAGTTCTCGGGCTACGCACACTCTCGCGCCGACCTGTTCCAGGGCGCACCGCTCGTGCTTGTACCGCCCGCAGTGGACGACGCGCTTAAGCTGGAGCTTTTGGGCCAGGTGCGCGAGATGGTGCGTCCCTTGGGGTTTGGCAAGTTCAGCGTGACCACCGCCGCCGAGCACGACCGCGTGATCGCCTTTACGAGCCAGCTCGCGCACGTGGTGTCCAACGCCTACGTCAAAAGCCCCACCGCCCAGGTCCACCACGGCTTTTCTGCCGGTAGCTACCGCGACCTCACGCGCGTGGCCCACCTTAACCCGCAGATGTGGTCCGAGCTCATGATCGACGACGCCGATGCGCTCGCCTTCGAGATTGACCATCTGATCGAATCGCTCGGAGCCTACAGCCGCGCCCTTAAGGACCGCGACCAGCGCTATCTGGAGAATCTCCTTGCCGAGGGCGACCGCATTAAGCGCGCACTCGACGACGAGGCCTCCCACTAGACCACCTATCACGCCAGGTCGAAAGGACCGAAGCTTATGGCGATTACCATCGATATCGACACTGCACGCCCCTACCAGGTGCATGTTGGCACGTTTTTGCTGGAGCAGGCGGGACCGCTCGTGCGCGCCACTGCCGGCGGCACCAAGGCCGTCATCGTGACGGACACCAACGTAGGTCCCCTCTACCAGATGCCCGTTAAGCAGAGCCTGGAGGCGTCAGGCTACGAGGTGAGCATCTGCACCTTCGAGGCCGGCGAGGCCCATAAGCGCGCCGAAACCTATGTTGCCATTTTGGAGTTTGTGGCCGAGCACGAGCTTTCGCGCTCCGACGTGATCGTGGCACTTGGCGGCGGCGTCGTGGGCGACGTGGCGGGCTTTGTCGCTGCCACCTACATGCGCGGCTGCAAGTTTGTGCAGATCCCGACGAGCCTGCTCGCCATGGTGGATTCCTCGGTGGGCGGCAAGACCGCCATCGACCTGGCTGCCGGCAAGAACTTGGCCGGCGCCTTTTGGCAGCCGAGCGTGGTTATCGCCGACGTGGGGTGCCTGGCCACCCTCACGCCCGAGCAGTTCGCCGACGGCTGCGGCGAGGTCGTCAAGCACGCCGTGATCGCCGACCCGGAGCTTTTCGCCGAGTTGGAGAAGACCCCGCTCACGCTGGAGCTACTCAACCACGATGTGACCCGCGTAGCGCTCATCATCGCCCGCAACATCGACATCAAGCGCGCCGTGGTCGTCGCCGACGAGCGCGAAACCAACCAGCGCAAGCTCCTCAACTTTGGACACAGTGCCGGACACGCCGTTGAGGCCTGCGAGCACTTTGAGCTCGGACACGGCAACTGCGTGTCAATCGGCATGGGCATCATCACGCGCGCAGCGGCCCTGCACGGCGTTTGCGATGCCGCACTGCCCGGTCGTATTGAGGAGCTCTGCGCCCGCCATGGCCTCAAGACCCGCTGCGACCTAGATGCCGATGCCGTCTTTGCCGAGGCGCTCCACGACAAGAAGCGCGCGGGCGACACCATCGACCTGGTGATTCCACACGGCATTGGCCGCTGCAGCATCGACCGCACGCCGCTTTCCACTTTCCACGAACTCATTGCCGAAGGCCTCGGCCAGAAGGGAGACGCATCCGCATGCTAGCCCGCATCACCCCGTCCCCGCTTAAGGGCACCGTTCCCGCCATCGCGTCCAAGTCGATGGCGCACCGTCTCATCATCTGCGCTGCCCTTGCCAACGGAGAGACGCATGTGACCTGCAACACCACCTGCGCCGATATTGAGGCCACGGTCCGCTGCCTCACGGCGCTCGGCGCCCGCATCGAGACCGTCGAGGACGGCTTCCAGGTCCACCCCACCATGAAGAGCATTGAGTTCGGCCTGCTCAAGGCCCTTGCCGGCGGCACGCTCGACTGCGGCGAGAGCGGCTCCACGCTCCGCTTTATGCTGCCCGTCGCCTGCGCGCTGGGGGCAGAGGCAACCTTTGTGGGACAGGGCCGCCTAGGCGCACGCCCGCTGTCCCCGCTCTCGGACGAGATCATTGCCGCCGGCTGCGACCTACAGGGTCTGGGCGGTTTTCCGCTCAAGACAAGCGGACGCATGCGCCCGGGCACCTTTGTGCTGCCGGGCAACGTAAGCTCGCAGTACATCTCGGGCCTGCTGCTGGCAGCCCCGTTGCTCGCCCAGCCCTCCTGTGTGCAGGTGACTGGCCTCATTGAGAGCCGCCCCTACATCAACCTAACGATCCAGGCCATGAAGGCCTTTGGCGTTGAGGTCAACGTCGAGCGCATTCCGGCCAAGGACGGCCAGCCCGAGGTCACGAACTTCCGCGTGAGCAGCGGCTCGTACCGCACGCCCGGCAGCGTGGCCGTCGAGGGCGACTGGTCCAACGCTGCCTTTTGGCTGTGTGCCGGCGCTATCGGCACCGACCCCATCACCGTCGAGGGCGTGTCCCTGAGCTCCGCACAGGGCGACCGCAACGTGCTTGCCGCGCTTTCGCGCTTTGGCGCCCGCATCGTGCGCTCCACCAACGCCGCCACCGTGCAGTCCGACAAGCTCGCCGGCTTTGAGATGAGCGCCCACGACATTCCCGACCTGGTGCCCGTTATCTCGGCCGTGGCCTCGCTGGCACAGGGCCGCACCTTTATCCGCGATTGCGCCCGCCTGCGTATCAAGGAATCCGACCGCCTGGCCACCACCACCCGCGAGCTCACCGCGCTGGGCGCGCAGGTGCGTATTGCCGGCGACGACCTCATCATCAAGGGCGTCGATGCCTTTACCGGCGGCGAGGTCGATTCGCACAACGACCACCGCATCGCCATGATGGCCGCCATCGCCGCGAGCCGTGCCACCGGCGAGGTCGTGATCCACGGCGCCGAGGCCGTCAACAAGTCCTATCCCGATTTTTTCGACCACTACCGCCTGCTGGGCGGCAAGGTCACACTCGAGGAGGAATAGCATGTCCTCGATCTTTGGCAACGTCTTGCACTTAAGCATCTTCGGCCAATCGCACTCCCCCGCTATCGGCTGCTCGCTCGATGGCATCCCGGCGGGCATCGCCGTGGACCAGGAGAAGCTGCAGGTCTTCCTCGACCGTCGCGCCCCCGGCCGCGACGAGACCGCAACCAAACGCCGCGAGGCCGACGCCGCGCATATCATCGCCGGTGTGATCGATGGACATACCACCGGCGCGCCCATCGCCGCGATTATCGAGAACACCAACACGCGCTCCAATGATTACTCCGAGCTGCGCCGCAAGCCCCGTCCCGGACATGCGGACTTCCCTGCGCGCGTGAAGTATCACAACATGCACGATGTCGCTGGTGGCGGGCATTTTTCCGGCCGCCTAACGGCCCCCTTATGCATCGCCGGCGGCATTGCGCTGCAGGCACTTGAGGCCCGCGGCATTCAGGTCATGGCGCACGTCGCGCAGATCGGCGGCATCTCCGACCTGCCGATGGACGATATGGTCTATCGCGAGGCCGACCGCAAGGCGATCCTTACGAACGATCTGCCGTGCATTGACGCCGCCGCAGCCGGCCGCATGCGCGAGGAGATTCTTGCCGCGCGCGACGAGCTCGACAGCATCGGCGGCATCGTGGAGTGCGGCATTTACGGGCTTCCCGCGGGCATCGGCGACCCCATGTTCGACGGCATCGAGAACCGCATCGCGCAAATCGCGTTTGGCATTCCCGCCGTAAAGGGCGTGGAGTTTGGCATGGGCTTTGCCGTGGCCGCCATGCGCGGCAGCGAGAACAACGATCCGTATCGCATCGACGCCGAGACCGGCGAGATCGAGGTTGAGTCCAACAACGCCGGCGGCATCCTGGGCGGTATTTCGACCGGCGCGCCCGTCATGTGGCGCATGGCCGTAAAGCCAACGCCCTCGATTGGCCGCGAGCAGCAGACCGTAGACATGGACGCCATGGAAAATGCCGAGCTCTCGATCCACGGCCGCCACGATCCCTGCATCGTCCCCCGAGCCGTCCCCGTAGCCGAAGCAGCCGCCGCCCTCGCCATCTGGGACGCTCTCCTCGAGGACGCCGCCCAGCTCTAACCCGACTCACCTGGGTTGCCTGCCAACTCAGCCGTTACGTGAAAGGGGCCTCCATGGACCTTGCTGACATCCGCCAGGCCATCGATGGCATCGACACCACGCTCCTCAACAGCTTTGTCGAGCGCATGGACATTGCCACCGAGGTCGCCAAGTCAAAAATCGAGATGGGCAAGGCCGTCTTCGACCCCGCCCGCGAGCGCTCCAAGCTCAACAACCTCGCCAGCCGCGCGCCCGAGCGCTACGAGGCACAGACCATCGCCCTGTTCCGTCTCCTCATGAGCATGAGCAAGGTCGAGCAGCAGCGCTACATCAACGAGCTCAAGGGCATCACGGTGTCGCAAAAGGCCCATGCCACGGCCGCAGCCTTTGACACACCCTTCCCCCAGACGGCCACCGTCGCCTGCCAGGGCGTCGAAGGCGCCTACAGCCAGATCGCCGCGTGCAAGCTCTTCGACGTGCCCGATATCGCGTTCTTCGAGACCTTCGAGGGCGTCATGCGCGCCGTACGCGACGGCTTCTGCGAGTTTGGCGTGCTGCCCATCGAGAACTCCACCGCCGGCTCGGTCAACGCCGTCTACGACCTGCTCGCCCAGTTCGACTTCCACATCGTGCGCTCGCTTCGCCTCAAGATCGACCACAACTTGCTCGTCAAGCCCGGCACCAAGCTCGCGGACATACGCGAGGTCTACAGCCACGGTCAGGCCATCGCGCAGTGCGCTAGCTTTATCGAGGCGCACGGTCTGCACGCCACCAAGTACCCCAACACGGCTATGTCGGCCGAGATGGTCGCCAATTCCGGCCGCACCGACGTCGCCGCCATCGCCTCGCGCAGCTGTGCGGCACTCTATGGCCTGGAGGTGCTGGAGCCCAACATCCAGGACTCGGACAACAACTACACGCGCTTTGTCGTCATCAGCCGCGAACCGCGCGTCTACCCCGGCGCCAACCGTACCTCGCTCATGATCACCACGGCCAACGAGCCGGGTGCGCTCTATCGCGTACTCGAGCGCTTCTACGCGCTCAATATCAACCTTATCAAGCTCGAGAGCCGCCCTATCCCCGGGCACAACTTTGAGTTTATGTTCTACTTTGATCTGGACTGCCCCTTTGGCAGCAAGGCCCTCGACGACTTGCTCGATTCCATCGACGACGTGTGCGAGAGCTTCACCTACTTTGGCAGCTACACGGAGGTGCTCTAGATGACCGATACCGCCGCAACCCGCCCCTATGGCGTGCTGGGCCGCGTGCTGGGCCACAGCTACACCCCGACCATCTACAAGGAGCTCGCAGGGCTCGCGTACGTGCGTTTTGAGCGCGAGCCCGAGGATCTCGCGGCCTTTATGACGGGCGACGAGTGGGAAGGTACCAACGTGACCATCCCCTACAAGCGCGCTGTCATGGAGTACCTGGACGAGCTGAGCCCGCTCGCCGAGCGCATGGGTAACGTCAACACCATCACGCGCCTGGCCGACGGCCGTCTGCGCGGCGACAACACCGACTACTTCGGTTTTCAGTGCTTGGTCGAGGAGCTGGGCGTTGAGGTTGCCGGTAAGAAGGCCCTCGTGCTCGGCGCCACCGGCGGTGCCGGCACCACGGCAAGTTTGGTGCTAGGAGACCTGGGCGCCATCGTTGTGCCTGTGGGTCGCACGAGCGAGGTCAACTACGACAACATCGCGCAGCAATCCGATGCCGCGCTGCTCGTCAACTGCACGCCCGCCGGCATGTTCCCCCACTGCCCCGACGCGCCTTGCACGCTCGAAGGGCTCGATGCGCTCGAAGGCGTTATCGACATTGTCTACAACCCCGCCCGCACGGGACTCATGCTCGAGGCCGAGCGCCGCGGCATCCCCTGCATCGGTGGCCTGCTGATGCTCGTGGCCCAAGCGGCACAGGCCGTTGAGCGCTATACCGGCCAGGTCACCCCGCGCAAGCGCATCTTGGACGTAACGGAGCGCTTGTCACGCCGAGAACAAAACATCGCCCTGATTGGCATGCCGGGCTCGGGCAAGACCCGCGTGGGTGAGCAGATTGCCCTGCTCACGGGTCGCGAGCACATCGACCTGGACCGCGCCCTCGAGGAGCGCCTCGGCATGCCCTGCGCCGACTTTATCGTCAAGCGCGGCGAGGCCGCCTTCCGCGAGCAGGAGACGGCTGCGCTAGCCGACATCTCCAAGCGCAGCGGCCTGGCGCTCTCCACCGGCGGCGGCGTGGTCACGAGGGACGAGAACTATCCGCTGCTGCACCAGAACAGCCAGATCGTGATGCTCAACCGTAAGCTTGACGAACTCGCCCACAAGGGACGCCCCATCACCGCCCGCGACGGTATCGACAAGCTGGCCGAGCAGCGCATGCCGCGCTACCGCGCATGGGCCGACTACATCATCGACTCACGCGACTGCGCCGCCAACACCGCCCAAGCCCTCCTCGAGACCCTCCCACCCGCTCTCTAACCTAAGCCACCACAAAGGGGACAGGCACCTTTGTGGTGGCTTTCCAACCGCAAAGGAAGCAACCATGAAAGCACTCGTCATCAACGGCCCCAACCTCAACATGCTCGGCATTCGCGAGCCGGGCATCTATGGCAGCGACAACTACGACCGTCTGGTCCAGATCTGCCAGGAAGCGGGCGCCGCACAGGGCTTCGACGAGATCGAGGTTTTCCAGTCCAACCACGAGGGCAGCATCGTCGACAAGATCCAGGAGGCATACGGCAAGGTCGACGGCATCGTCATCAACCCGGCGGCCTACACGCACACGAGCGTCGCGATCCTCGACGCACTCAAGGCCGTCGCCATCCCGGCTGTAGAGGTCCATATCAGCGCCGTCGAAACACGCGAGGACTTCCGCCAGGTGAGCTACGCCCGCCTAGCCTGCTTCGCCACCATCACCGGCGAGGGCCTGCAGGGATATGCACATGCGCTAGAGCTGTTGAAAGAGCATCTGCTACACTAATCCCTGGGACAAAGACATCAGATATGTTTGTCCCTAAACTAAAGTAACTGTCCAATCGACATACAAAGGAGCATATCCATGTCCCAGTACGATTACCTCGTCGTCGGTGCCGGCCTTTCGGGCGCCGTCTTCGCCAATGCCGCCAAGCGCGCCGGCAAGTCGGTCCTGGTCATCGACCGCCGCGACCACATCGCCGGCAACGTCTACACCGAGGACGTCGAGGGCATCCAAGTCCACCGCTACGGCGCGCACATCTTCCACACCTCCATGAAGGACGTCTGGGGCTACGTCAACCGCTTCGCCGAGTTCAACAACTACGTCAACTCGCCGGTCGCCAACTTCCACGGCAACATGTACAACATGCCCTTCAACATGAACACCTTCGCCAAGATGTGGCCGGGCGTCGTCACGCCGGCGGACGCCAAGGCCAAGATTGCCGAGCAGGTGGCCGCCGAGAACATCGGAGAGCCGACAAACCTCGAGGAGCAGGCGCTGTCGCTCGTCGGCCGCGACATCTTCGAGACGCTCGTGAAGGGCTACACCGAGAAGCAGTGGGGCCGCGACTGCAAGGACCTGCCCGCGAGCATCATAAAGCGCCTCCCCTGCCGCTTTACCTACGATAACAACTACCTGTCTCTTATACACATCTGACGCTGCCGACGATAAGGCT
>URLR01000025.1 GCA_900548815.1 uncultured Collinsella sp. | reverse complement strand
ATCTACACGAGCCTTATCGTCGGCAGCGTCAGATGTGTATAAGAGACAGGGAGTGGCGCAAGGTATGGGGATGGAGCCCCACCAGCCCCACCTGACGCCCATACCGCTCGCATATCGCATGCACGGCCTGGCGCGACAGGCGACGTCCGTTCTTATTTAAAAAGACCGCCGAGGTCTCGGTTCCGCGGGCATGGGCCGCCAAGCGAGAACGTCCCTCAGTTACATAGAGCGTCAGAGCTCGCGCCGCGCTTCCCACCAGCGGGGACAGGCGTTCCTTTGAGCCCTTACCGCGAACGAGTACAAAGCCATCGTCGATATGGATATCGCCCACATCGAGCCCCACCAACTCGCTCACACGCAAACCGCATCCGTAGAGCACTTCCAAGATGGCATGGTCGCGCAAGCCCATCTCGCCCTCGGGGAAGTCTTGATCGAGCAGCGCCGAGACATCCTCCACCGAAAGATACTCCGGCAAACGATCAGCCTTTTTAGGCAGGCGCAACGCCACCGTTGGATTTTGGGCCACAGCCCCATCGCGCACCAAAAAGGCATGCAGGCCCTTCACGGCCGCAAGCGCACGCTCCACCGAGGCATCGGAATAGCCCCCATCGCGACGGTCGGCGACAAAGCCCTCCACGACCTGACGGGTCACCTCTTCAAAAGACACAATACCCGCCCGCTCCAGATAGGCGCAGTACGTCGTCAGGTCACGACGATAGGCCGCAATCGTGTTGCGCGCCAAACCCCGCTCGACCGCGAGGTAATCGAGATACTCCCCCGCCGCCACGGCGAGCGACGAGGGAGTAGCTTCGGTATGTTCCTTATTCGCCGGCACCCTTAGTCCGTAGCGAGGTTCATGGGCGTCACCTGCAGACGGTCGACACCCTCGTGCTGGCCGATCGAAGCGCGCACGAACTCGCGGAACAGCGGCTGCGGGTTGGTCGGGCGGCTCTTGAACTCGGGATGAGCCTGGGTTGCCACATACCACGGATGCACGTCGCGCGGCAGCTCGACCATCTCGACCAGGCGCTCGTCGGGCGACAGACCCGAGATAACCAAACCGGCGTCCTCGAGCTGGTCACGGAAGGCGTTGTTGAACTCAAAGCGGTGACGGTGACGCTCGTAGACGAGTTCCTCGCCATATGCCTCGCGAGCAAGGGTATCGGCGGCGAGCTTGCACGGATAGGCGCCCAGGCGCATGGTGCCGCCCTTCTCGGTCACGTCCTCCTGCGAGCTCATCAGATCGATGACGCTAAACGGGCCGTCCGGATCGAACTCGGAGGAGCTGGCACCGGCAAGGCCAACGACATTGCGGGCGAACTCGCACACGGCGACCTGCATACCCAGGCAAATGCCCAGATACGGAATCTTGTGCTCACGGGCAAACTCGGCCGCGAGGATTTTGCCCTCCAGGGCACGCTTGCCAAAGCCGCCGGGAACCAGGATGCCCGAGGCGTCGCCCAGAACCTCGGAGACATTCTGCTCGTCGAGACTCTCGCCGTCGACCAGCTGGACGTCCACATGGCGATCGTAGAAGACGCCCGCATGGTGCAGGGCCTCGATAACCGACAGGTACGCATCGGGCAGCTGCGTGTACTTACCCACGACGGCGATCTTCACCTTGTCGGCGTGATGGTTGGCGTGATTCTGTTTGCGCAGGAACTCGTTCCACTCGCTCATGTCGCGCTCACGCGGATCCAGACCCAGGCGCTCGCAAATGCGCAGGTCAAAGTCCTGCTCGGCAAGCAGCTGCGGAACATCGTAAATGCTCGCGCAGTCCTCGTTGGTAAAGACGCAATCGGTGTCGACGTCGCAGAAGCTTGCGATCTTTCCGCGGATAGCGTCATCGATATGGTGGTCGGAGCGCAGCACGATGATATCGGGCTGGATGCCAAAGCTGCGGAGCTCCTTGACGGAATGCTGCGTGGGCTTGGTCTTGACCTCGTGGGCGGCGGCGATATAGGGAACGAGCGACACGTGGATGTAGCAGACGTTCTCGGGGCCGGCCTCCTTGCGGTACTGGCGGATGGCCTCAACAAACGGCTGCGACTCGATGTCGCCGATCGTGCCGCCCAGCTCGGTGATGACCACATCGGAGCCGGTCTGCTCCTCGATGCGGCGGAACTTGTCCTTAATGGCGTTGGTGACGTGCGGAATCACCTGCACGGTGCCGCCCAAAAAGTCGCCGCGACGCTCGCGGGCGATCAAGCTCTTATAGATGGCGCCGGTCGTAAAGTTGGAATCGCGGGTCAGGTTCTCATCAATAAAGCGCTCGTAATGACCCAGGTCCAGGTCGGACTCGTAACCATCCTCGGTAACGAAGACCTCACCATGCTGGAACGGGCTCATGGTACCGGGGTCGACGTTCAGATACGGGTCGGCCTTTTGCATCGTTACTTTGTAGCCACGCGACTTGAGCAGACGGCCCAGCGAGGCCGCGGTAATACCCTTGCCCAGGGACGAAACCACGCCACCGGTTACGAACACATGCTTGGTCATATTGAGTTACCTGCGCTTCCCGTAGAAGTTGTTTATCCACATCTTACGGGTCTTCATTGTAATACTCGCGCCGCGGACCGTTCGCAATTTTTCTCGCGTGCGATTGCATTTCTCAATCTTGAAACAAAACGCCGCCCGGTTTCCCAGGCGGCGTCGCTATGGCAAGGGTTACATGCTGCTATCGATCAGCAACCTCGTCCTCAAGCATTTCTTGAACGAGCATGCCGGTACGGACGCCCTCAAGATACCACTCGCCACGTTCGGTGAGGCAAATGCCATTTGCAAGCTGACCGCCGTCGTCGCTATAACGCGAGACGACATCAATCATGCCTTCGGAATCCAAGCGATCGATTGCGGCGCGGGCACGATACGGCGAAACCCCCACGCGCTCGGCAAGCGTTTTGCGCGAGAAACCATACGGCCCGCCATTGTCTTCGGTTTGCTGGTCGATCTCCATCAACACCAGCACCTCGACACGCTTCATATCGTTGACACTCGCACGACCCTTGCCCGCCATAGCAGCCTCCTCAAACCGAGCACGAGCATCTAACGCGCCGTGCGCGACCGACACACCTCACGATGGCAGGTAATATCCATCATGCGGCATCCCGCTAAGGATGAAACAGTTACGGTTATTGTATACCGCTCAAATTGTTTCTAGGCAGGTAAACAGCTATTTTTCGCCGAAATAGGCGCTTTATTGATCAAAAAGCCGTACCGGGCGCTAACCCGATACGGCCAAAATGCAACGCAATTACCGCGGTGCTTCAAACTTAGCGATGGAAGAAACCGCGGCGCTCAAACTTGGGCTCGCAGCACACGTTGATACCCAGTTTGCGCAGTACCGTCTCGTCCGTCGGCGAGATGATCACGCTAAAGAAGGCATCGCAGCCACGCAGCTGCTCCAGGCCCGAAAGGACGCGGGCCGCCGTCTCGCTCGTTGCCGAGGTGATCGAGAGCGCCATAAGCGTCTCGTCGGTGTGCAGGCGCGGGTTCTTGCTACCCAGGAAATGCGTCTTGAGCTTGCTGATAGGCTCGATCGCCTCATCGCTAATGACCTCGAGCTCAAGGTCAACGCCCGAGACATGCTTAAGGGCATTCATGATGAGCGAGCTCGCGGCGCCCAGGCGCGTGGAAGTCTTGCCGGTCACCACGGAGCCGTCGGGCATGACCATGGCGCCTACGGGGCCACCCGTCAGCTGCTCCCTGGTAAGGGCGGCCGAGCGCGCCGGCGAGTAGTTCTTGTCGATACCGGCCTTCTTCATAATGAGCTCGAGACGATCAACCTGCTCATCGCCCACACCGGTGCGGCGCACATTTTCGACCGCGGTAAAGTAGCGGCGGACGATCTCCATCTTGGAAGCGTCGCGGCAGGCATCGTCATCGGTGATGGCAAAGCCGACCATATTGACGCCCATATCCGTGGGGCTCTGGTAGGGGCTCTTGCCCAGGATCTTTTCCATCAGGGCACGGACCACCGGGAAGGCCTCGACGTCGCGGTTGTAGTTGACCGTGGTCTTGTTGTAGGCCTCAAGGTGGAACGAATCAATGATATTGGCATCGTCGAGGTCTGCCGTGGCGGCCTCATAGGCAATATTGACCGGATGCGTCAGAGGCAGATTCCAGACCGGGAAAGTCTCGAACTTGGCATAGCCGGCGGCGGTGCCGTGCTTGTGCTCGTGATAGAGCTGAGACAGGCAGGTGGCGAGCTTGCCCGAGCCGGGGCCGGGGGCGGTGACCACGACGAGCGGACGGGTGGTCTCGACAAACTCGTTCTTGCCATAGCCGTCGTCGGACACGATCAGGTCGACGTCGTGCGGATAGCCCTCGATGGGATAGTGCAGCTTGGCGGGAATGCCGAGCGCGTTCAGGCGATTGCGGAACACATCGGCGGCGGGCTGGCCGGCGTACTGGGTGATGACCACGGCCGCGACAGCAAAACCATTGCCGCGGAACAGGTCGACCAGGCGCAAGACGTCCTCGTCATAGGTAATGCCCAGGTCGCCACGGGCCTTATTCTTCTCGATGTGGTTCGCGTTGATCGCGATGATGACCTCAACGTCATCGGCAATGCTCTTGAGCATGCGGAACTTGCTGTCCGGCTCAAAACCCGGCAGCACGCGACTCGCGTGATAGTCGTCAAACAGCTTGCCGCCAAACTCCAAATAGAGTTTGCCGCCAAACTGCGAGATGCGCTCCTTAATATGAGCGGCCTGCAGCTCGATATACTTCGCGTTGTCGAAACCCTGGCGCATGTATGGCTCCCGTCCCGTTTCCATTTAATGTCCTAGGCGATTATAACGGAGCAGACCCTTCCCGAAGCCCAGGCCATCAACAGGCACCAACCAAACACGCCATCGATAAGTTGCGGTGAAATAGTTCCCGTTTAACCCCTCAAGACGGCCAAACAGGAACTATTCCACCGCAACTTCCCCTTTTGGTGCAAAGTAACCTGACCCCTTTGCACCAACAACAGAAACGTCGCAGGTTGAGCATAAGTCAGCGAGCGACGTCCAGGACGTACAAGTTGGCATGAAAAAGGCAAGGCATAGACCTTTTGGTCATGCCTTGCCTTTTGAATGACAAATTGTCGTCCTGGGCGGCGCGCAGCGTCGACTGGTTGCGCGGTTCGTAGAACCGCGCAACATGAGAGCGCCCCCTCCCGCGCACGGAACGGAAGGGGGCTAAAGGTAGGAGTCTACCGGTGGGTTGACCCCACCGGACAGACGATGACCAGGTGATCCTTTACAGGATCGTCAAGGTTTCCGTGGGGTACCCGTTGGGTACTTAGATCAACACGCAGGCGACGGTCAGGATGATGGCGCAGACGACGGAGAGCGCGACGATGAGCTTAAGGGCAAACTTGAGCCAGGTCGTCCACTCGATCTTGGCCAGGGCGAGACCGCCCATGATGGCGCCGGAGGTCGGAGTGAACAGGTTCACGACACCGATGGCGGCGGAGAAGATCATGACCATGACCTCAGGCGAGAAGCCAAGCTTAACAGCCAGCGGTCCCATGATGGGCATGGAGACGGTGGCCATACCGGAGGTCGAGGGGATCAGGAAGGACAGGCCGAAGTAGACCAGGAAGCTCATGGGAGCGAAGATCACACCGGACAGGCCAGCCAGGGCGTTGGCGGCAGCGTCGAGGACGTAGACGTCGAGGCCGGTGTTAGCCATGAGGACGGAGATACCACGGGCGAGGGCGATGACGAGAACAACGGACATCATGTCGGCAGCGCCGGTGATGAAGGTGTTAACGATCTGCTTCTCGGACAGGCCACCGATGATACCGATCAGGACGGCCATGAGGAAGAACCAGGTGGAAGCCTCGTCGAAGTACCACTGGCCAATGGGCAGGCCGGTGATCAGGGCAGACCAGCCCTGGACGACGGCGTTACCGTCGGCGTCGTAGACAGCGCCAGCGTCGAAGAAGTTGGCGACGCCCTCGTTGAGGTCGGCCAGCGGGATGAAGCCGACGATCATGACGACGAAGGTGAAGGCGAAGGCGATCAGAACACCCTTCTGACGACCGGTGAGCTTGACCTCCTTGTGGACCTCGGAAGCAGCCTTGCCGTGAGCCTCTTCGGCGTCCTTGAGCTCCTGCATCGACAGGATGGTGGAACCCTTGTCAGCCTTGACCTTCTTGGCATAGTTCATCACGAAGACGATGGACATGACGGTGGTAACAAGCCACAGGACGGCACCGAGGCCGATGATGATGGACTGGTTCACGGCAATGTCAACGCCGGTCAGGGCGTCGACGGCAGCGCCGACGGCGAACGGGTTAACCGTGGAGCCGAGGCAGCCGCAGCCAGCGCCGAGCAGGACGGTAGCGGCGCCGACCATGGGGTCGAAGCCAGCAGCCATCATGGTAGCGGCGAGCAGGGCGTAGAAGGGAACGGTCTCCTCGCACATACCATAGGTGGTACCACCGAGGGAGAAGATGAGCATCAGCACGGGAATGAGCATGATCTCGTTACCCTTAAGCTTCTGCACCAGGACGGCGATGCCGTTGTCCAGAGCGCCGGTCTCGGTCATCATGCCGAGGAAGCCGCCCAGGATCATAACGAAGAGGCAGACGGGCAGAGCGTCAGCGAAGCCCTTAATCGGGGCGGTGCAGAAATCGCTCAGACGGGCGGCAGTAACCGCGCCGCCGGACGTGCCGGAGACGATAACGGTAATCACTGCAACAATTGCCAGCAGAGCTAGAAGAATGGTGAACGATGAAGGCATACCGCGCTTTTTCTTAGCGGTCTCAGTCATGGTTCTCATCCCCCCCTTCATAAATCATTTAACTTTCTCGTGCGAAGCGGATCTTCCGTGCCGTGCCCACCGCCCGACGCGAGATATTTACCAGACAAAGCCGCTCGGGGTGTGCAGCAATACACCCCGAGCGAGATGCTAGATGCTCTTACTTGAGCGTGGCGTACATGACAGCCTTGATGGTGTGCATGCGGTTCTCGGCCTCGTCGAAGACCTTGGAAGCGGGGCTCTCGAAGACCTCGTCGGTGACCTCCTGCTCGGTGATGCCGAACTGCTCGCACTTCTCGGCGCCAATCGTGGTGTTGGTGTCGTGGAAGCTGGGCAGGCAGTGCAGGAAGATGGCACCCAGGTTGGCCATAGCCATGACCTCGGAGGTAACGCGATACGGGGTGAGCTGAGCGATGCGCTCGGCCCAGACCTCGTCGGGCTCGCCCATGGAGACCCACACGTCGGTGTAGATAACGTCGGCACCGGTGACGCCGTCCTTGACGTCGGTAGTCAGCTTGATGGTGCAGCCGTTGGCCTCGGCGATGGGCTTGCAGGCCTCGATGACGTCGTCAGCGGGCATGCACTCCTCGGGGCCGCAGGCCACGAAGTTCATGCCGAGCTTGGAGCAGACGACCATGAGGGAACGAGCGACGTTGTTCTTGCAGTCGCCCATGAAGACGAGGGTCTTGCCCTTGATGTCGTAGTTGAAGTTCTCCTGGACGGTCAGGATGTCGGCGAGCATCTGGGTGGGGTGCCACTCGGTGGTCAGGCCGTTCCACACGGGCACGCCGGACTTAGCAGCGAGCTCCTCGACGTCGTCCTGGGCAAAGCCACGGAACTCGATGCCGTCATACATGCGGCCGAGAACGCGAGCGGTGTCCTCGATGGACTCCTTCTTGCCCATCTGCGACGAACCCGGATCTAGGTAGGTCACGCCCATGCCCAGATCCATGCCGCCGACCTCGAAGGCGCAGCGGGTACGAGTGGAGGTCTTCTGGAAGAGCAGAACGATGTTCTTGCCCTCGAGATAGCGGTGCGGAACGCCAGCGCGCTTCATGTCCTTGAAGTTCTTGGAAAGCTTGAGCAAGTACTCGATCTCCTCGGTGGAGAGGTCGAGGAGCTTGAGGAAGCTACGGCCGGAGAGGTTAACACCCATGGTTCGTTTCCTTTCGAAAAAATGAATTACGTAAGTATTAGTGTTGCCCGTTTGACGGGCGAAACCGGTGCGGTTGTAGGGGGACCGCACCGGAAACGGAAAGACTTAGAGGTCCTCGCGCCAGAAGGGCATGCTCATGCAGCGCGGGCCGCCGCGGCCGCGGGAGAGCTCGGCGGAGGGCACGACGAGAAGGTCCAGGCCCTCCTTGTACAGCACGTCGTTGGTGACGGTGTTGCGGGCGTAGACGCAGATCTTGCCGGGCTCGACGCACAGGGTGTTGGAGCCGTCGTTCCACTGCTCGCGGGAGGCCGCGATCGGGTCGCCGCCGCCGCAGGGGATCAGCTTGACCTGGTCGACGCCGGTGGCGTCCTCCAGGACGTGCTCGAGGGTGTCCTCGATCAGGCGGATGTTCACGTCGCCCGGGTTCTTGCCGGCAGTCAGCTCGTAGGCGCGCAGGGTGCCCATGATGGCGGGGTGGATCGTGAACTTATCGACGTCGATCTGGGTGAAGACCGTGTCGAGGTGCATGAAGGCGCGCGAGACCGGGATGTCGAAGGCCAGGATGCGCTCGACCTTGGAGTCGGAGTTCCAGAAGATGTTCTGGGCCATGACGTCGATGGCCGCGGCCTGGGTGCGCTGGGAGATGCCGACGGCGAGGGTCTTCTCGTTGATGTTCAGCACGTCGCCGCCCTCGGTGTGGAACTGGCAGTCGCGGCGGAAGTACAGGGAGACGTCCTTGTAGTCGGGGTGGTACTTGAAGACGTACTTGCCGTACAGGGTCTCGCGGTTGCGGGTGACCGAGTACATGCGGTTGAGGTTGACGCCCTCGCCGACGACCGCGAACGGGTCGCGGGTGAAGTAGAGGTTGGGCATCGGGTCGATGATCAGGTCGGACTCGGACTCGGAGTTGACCAGGGAGTCGAGGGTCGTGGACGCCGTGAGGGGCATGTCGATCTCGGACTTGGTCATGCCGGCCATGGTCTTCTTTACGAACTCGAGGTTGTCCTCGATGGAGTCCAGCTTCTCGCGGACGATCTGCGGCATGTGCTGGCCGCGGATGCCGGCCTCGGCGATGTACTGGTCGGTGAACTCGGCGCGGGCGCCGGGGACCTGGTCGAACACCTCGGCGACGAGGTTCTCGAGGTAGAGGACCTCCACGCCCTGGTCCCTCAGGATCTGGGCGAAGGTGTCGTGCTCCTGCTGCGCGACCTCCAGGAACGGGACGTCGTCGAACAGGAGTCGCTCGAGCTCGTCGGGCGGCAGGTTGAGGAGCTCGTCGCCGGGACGGTGCAGGCAGACCTTCCTGAGCTTGCCGATCTCGGAAGGCACGTGCAGACCTTTCGTCATGGCCTCCTACCTTTCTTTCGGGCCCCTGTCAGGGCCGATTCGTTAGCGCCCCTCCGTGTGAGGCGTTATTGCTGACGACATATTTATATCCAAAATTAGTTCATACTTCCACCTCGCCCCCGAACGGTTTTATATGAGGGGTGAACGGCATACACATATACTTCACGCATGGCACACTTTGATTTAATAAAGTGTATTTACGTGCTTAAACGCCTTTTTAACCGAAAAATCGATTGAAACTAATCTTTGTTAAATCACCCTCAAATTGCATATTTCGCGCAACGATATGAATAGAATTCGCAATTCTCGCTACGTCTCAACCATTTTGATTTTTATTCAGAAAAAAGTTCGTCCTATTCATTTTTGGCAAACAGATTACCGTTTACCAGACACTGGATACCGTTCACCGGAAGCTCAGTATAAGGCCCGTCGAATACCCGATCGATCTTGCGTCTCCATTTGTAACAACTTGACTTCTCGGTATAGAAAAAAGGACCCGATCCCCGAGGGAAACAGGTCCGTTTTCGATTATTGTCGGCCAATTTGAATACGGCCTTCGAAGGGAGTCGTGATCCTAGCGATCGAACTCCGCCAGCGCCTCGCCCAAAAGCCTTAGGCCCTCGCGCAGAACGTCCTCGCTCGCGCAGTAGCCCAGGCGTGCGCCGCAGGGAAGCTCAAAGCGGCTGCCGGGCACCAGCAGCACTCCCCTCTCGGCCATCAGGCGCTTGCAGAACTCCTCGTCATCCTCGGGAATGTCCAGCTGGATAAACGAGGTGGACACACCCTGCGGGGCCGTCCAGGAGACACGATGCTGCGTGTCTATCCAAGCCTGTGCGATATCGCGGTTTCCAAACACGATCTTGCGATTGCGCTCTAGGATCTTGTCCTTGTGCTCAAGCACATAGGTCGCCAGGGCATCGTTGAACACGCCGCCGCAGATCATGGTGTAATCGCGATAGGTACGGATGCGGTTGGACACCTCTTCGTCGGCCACGACCCAGCCCACGCGGGCCGCAGGCGTCGAATAGGTCTTGGACACCGAGTTGGTGACGATGGCTTTCTCGTACACATCGGCCATCGACATAAAGGCCTCGGTGTTCTCAAGCGGCAGGTACACCTCGTCGCACAGCACGTAGGCGCCCACCGAACGGGCGATCTCGGCAATCTGGCCGAGCATATCGGCATCGAGCACCGTTCCGATGGGGTTCGATGCGTTATTGATGCAGATGAGCTTGGTGTTGGGGCGCACCAAGCGCTTGAGCTCCTCGATATCGGGTTTCCATCCGAGCTCCTCGCAAAGCTCCCAATACTCGACCTCGGCGCCAAGCGTACGCGGGATCTCATAGAGCGGCGCATAGGTAGGCCACTCGGCGATAACGTGGTCGCCGGGCTCGACTACGGCCATGATGGCGTTGAGGTTCGCGCCCGTGCAGCCATTGGTCTGCAGAATGTGATCGGGATTGACCTCGCGACGATACAGCTTGGCAACCTCGGCCTTAAACTCAGGCGAACCCTCGATCCAGCCGTAGTTCATCTTCTCGCGATCCAGGCGCTCGTAGAACGTGGCGCCGTCCTGCTCGTCGAGCGCGCGCAGCTCGCCCATGGTAAGCGAGGAGATCGTCGACTGGGCGATATCCCACGTGGCGCTCTTCTCCCAAACGTTGAGCCATTCCTCAACGCCGATTGTCTTGATATCCATGGCCAAGCTCCTTACAAAAGCAGTCATCCAATCGAGTTGACGTTCCTCATACAAGAATGGGGCGGTGCGAAAACCCGCACCGCCCCATTGGGAGACATCTAATGGCAGCTAGATGTATGTATTAAGACCTGTACGGGTCCTTGAAGACCTTAGAGGTCCTCGCGCCAGAAGGGCATGCTCATGCAGCGCGGGCCGCCGCGGCCGCGGGAGAGCTCGGCGGAGGGCACGACGAGAAGGTCCAGGCCCTCCTTGTACAGCACGTCGTTGGTGACGGTGTTGCGGGCGTAGACGCAGATCTTGCCGGGCTCGACGCACAGGGTGTTGGAGCCGTCGTTCCACTGCTCGCGGGAGGCCGCGATCGGGTCGCCGCCGCCGCAGGGGATCAGCTTGACCTGGTCGACGCCGGTGGCGTCCTCCAGGACGTGCTCGAGGGTGTCCTCGATCAGGCGGATGTTCACGTCGCCCGGGTTCTTGCCGGCAGTCAGCTCGTAGGCGCGCAGGGTGCCCATGATGGCGGGGTGGATCGTGAACTTATCGACGTCGATCTGGGTGAAGACCGTGTCGAGGTGCATGAAGGCGCGCGAGACCGGGATGTCGAAGGCCAGGATGCGCTCGACCTTGGAGTCGGAGTTCCAGAAGATGTTCTGGGCCATGACGTCGATGGCCGCGGCCTGGGTGCGCTGGGAGATGCCGACGGCGAGGGTCTTCTCGTTGATGTTCAGCACGTCGCCGCCCTCGGTGTGGAACTGGCAGTCGCGGCGGAAGTACAGGGAGACGTCCTTGTAGTCGGGGTGGTACTTGAAGACGTACTTGCCGTACAGGGTCTCGCGGTTGCGGGTGACCGAGTACATGCGGTTGAGGTTGACGCCCTCGCCGACGACCGCGAACGGGTCGCGGGTGAAGTAGAGGTTGGGCATCGGGTCGATGATCAGGTCGGACTCGGACTCGGAGTTGACCAGGGAGTCGAGGGTCGTGGACGCCGTGAGGGGCATGTCGATCTCGGACTTGGTCATGCCGGCCATGGTCTTCTTTACGAACTCGAGGTTGTCCTCGATGGAGTCCAGCTTCTCGCGGACGATCTGCGGCATGTGCTGGCCGCGGATGCCGGCCTCGGCGATGTACTGGTCGGTGAACTCGGCGCGGGCGCCGGGGACCTGGTCGAACACCTCGGCGACGAGGTTCTCGAGGTAGAGGACCTCCACGCCCTGGTCCCTCAGGATCTGGGCGAAGGTGTCGTGCTCCTGCTGCGCGACCTCCAGGAACGGGACGTCGTCGAACAGGAGTCGCTCGAGCTCGTCGGGCGGCAGGTTGAGGAGCTCGTCGCCGGGACGGTGCAGGCAGACCTTCCTGAGCTTGCCGATCTCGGAAGGCACGTGCAGACCTTTCGTCATGGCCTCCTACCTTTCTTTCGGGCCTTACTGGCCGAATGTATCAGCGCCCCTCCGTATGGGACGCTGCTTGCTGACAGCTCTAGTTATATCCAAAAACCACCTGCAATTCCACCTCGCCCCCGAACGGTCAGCAAAGTGCGATGAACGGTATATCGCATATGATTCCCCCATGATGCACTTCGGTTCTCTAAAGCAGGTTTTCAAAGGTAAATGTTCTTTTTTCTAAGGAATTAAGCTAGATTGCACAAATATTTTCATGTTTAGGAATTGCATAGCTAAAACGGTTTTCTGCATATATATGTCGTTTGTCCATGATTCAATTTGGATTCGATTATATTCAGCTCGCAATCATTCTTATTCATACATCCTCACCAGTTGAGTATGGATATAGATTGTTTTCAAAACGAGTCGGGCAGTTAGTTGCATGCCTTGACGGCGTAAGAAGTAGGTAAAGATACCGTTCGCACAATACGTCCGTGCCACAAGTCGACTAAATTGAGACAATAGTGAATAGGGTTAGGCTACCGTCCCCTGCGGGGACTGAACGGACAGATGCATATGCCGAGCAAAATCGAAAAAAAGCAAGCCGCCGCAAAGCTGCGCAAACCGCCGCGCGACTTCTCGTACACGCAGAACCGAGAGCTCAGCTGGCTGCGCTTTGACAACCGTGTGCTCGACGAGGCTTTTGATGAGTCCGTGCCGCTGTTCGAGCGCCTTAAGTTCGTCTCGATCTTCGAGTCAAACCTCGACGAGTTTCTCATGGTGCGTGTGGGCGGCCTGTCCGATCTGGCAGAGCTCAAAAAACAGCCTGTCGACAACAAGAGCAATATGACCGCCTCCGAACAGGTCGATGCTGTCATGGCCGAAATGCCCGGGCTCCTTACCCGTTGGGAGTCCATCTTTAAGAACATCGAGGGCAAGCTCGACACCCTGGGCGTTCACCGCGCGCGTGTCGATTCGCTTACGCCCGAGGAGCGCACCTTTGTAACCCGCTACTTCCAGGCCTACGTGTCGCCGGTCATCTCACCGCTGGTGATCGACCCGCGCCACCCCTTCCCCAACCTGCGCAACGGCGCGCTCTACCTGGCGTGCGGCCTGGACGGCGTCACCGACGAGGAAAGTCTGCTGGGCCTGATCGAGATTCCCGCCTCGATGAACCGCGTGGTCGAGATCCCCTCGCCCACCGGCACCTACTCCTACATCTTGCTCGAGGACGTCATCCTCGCCTGCCTGGACAGCTGCTTTGGCTCCTATAAGCCGCTCGACCGCGCGCTCATCCGCGTCACCCGCAACGCCGACATCGACCCGGACGGCGAGGGCGTCGAGGAGGAAGAGGATTACCGCCAGCACATGAAGCGCATCCTCAAGAAGCGCCTGCGCCTGCAGCCGGTGGTGCTCGCCGTATCGGGCTCGCTCGAAAAGCCAACGCTCAAGACTATCCGCAAGGCGCTCGAGCTCTCGCGTCGTTCGGTCTTTACCTGCGATATCCCGCTCAACCTGGGCTATGTCTTTGGCATTGAGGGCAAGATTCCCGAGCACCTGCGCAACGAGCTGCTCTTTACGCCATTTAAGCCGCAGCCCAACCCCACCATCGATATGTCCCGCTCCATCCGCGAGCAGGTGCTTCGGCACGACAAACTGCTCTTTTATCCCTATGAGGCCATGAACCCCTTCCTGGATCTGGTACACGAGGCCGCCTACGACCCCGAGTGCATCTCGCTGCGCATCACGCTCTACCGCGTGGCCAAGCAGAGCCGCCTGTGCGAGTCGCTGATCGATGCCGCCGAGAACGGCAAAGAGGTCACGGTGCTCATGGAGCTCCGCGCCCGCTTCGACGAGCAGAACAACATCGAGTGGGCCGAGCGTCTGGAAGAGGCAGGCTGCACCGTCATCTACGGCTCCGAAGGCTTTAAGTGCCACTCCAAGATCTGCCAGCTCACCTATCGCGAGGGCATGGCGCTTACACGCCTGACGCTGTTGGGCACCGGCAACTTTAACGAGAAGACGGCCAAGCTCTACAGCGACTTTATGCTCATGACCGCCCATCCCGGCATCGGCGAGGACGCCAACTTGTTCTTCCGCAACCTGTCGCTGGGCAACCTGCGCGGCGATTACCGCTTCCTGGGCGTGGCGCCGGTCGGCCTGAAGCCACTCATTATGCGCGGCCTGGATCGCGAGATCCAGCGTGCCCTCGCTGGCGAGCCCGCCCGTGTGTTCTTTAAGCTCAACTCGCTCACCGACCGCGAGGTCATCGACAAGATCGCTGAGGCATCGTGCGCAGGAGTCCGCGTAGACATGATCATCCGCGGCATCTCGTGCCTCAAGCCGGGCGTTCCGGGCAAGACCGAGAACGTGCATGTCCGTTCTATCGTCGGACGCTTTTTGGAGCATGCGCGCGTTTACGCCTTTGGCGTGGACTCGGACATGATCTATCTGAGCTCGGCCGACATGATGACGCGCAACACCGAGCACCGCGTGGAGATCGCCTTCCCCGTGCTCGACCCCACCTGCCGCGCCCTGGTGCACGAATACATGGGCATGCAGCTGCGCGACAACGTAAAGGCACGCAGCCTCACGAGCGACGGCACCTGGGTCCCCGTGGAGCGCAAAGAGGACGAGAAGCCCTTCAACTCGCAGGAAGCTCTGCTGGAGCGTGCCTATCGCAACGCCGAGTCCGCCGGGCAGCAGCGCGCACAGGAGAAGGAACGCGTGGCCGAAGAAGCTATTCAGGCCGAGGTTGAACATGGGGCAGTTGCCAAACCGGAAACGGTTGCCGCTCCCCCGGTGAATGAACCCGTGGCTGCCGCAGAGCCCGCCGTGGAGAAAGCGCCCGAGGTTCAGAAGGTCCAGGCGACCGTCATTGAGCCCGAGCCTGCACCTGCACCTCAGCCCGAGCCGCAGGTCACCAAACCCGCACCCGAGACGAGTGCCCGCCGCGAGAAGCCCGCTGGCAAGACCAAGGCCATCGAGCGCCATCGCCCCGGTCGCGTGCGCATGGGACTGGGTCTGATCGGCCTGGGTCTTAAGACGCTCATTACCGGCAAGACGAAATAGACGTTTGTAGAAGCGCCCCGCATTTGAGGAAAGCCTCGGATGCGGGGCGCTTTTCCCTGCTACCATGGTGCGGACAACAACGCGAATGACAGGCAGGGATATGAAGCTCACTATAGAATCGATGACCTACGGCGCCGATGGGCTGGCGCACGCCGACAACGGCAAGGCCGTCTTTGTGCAGGGCGCCGTGGCAGGCGACACCGTCGAGGCCGAGGTCGTGCAGGACGGCAAGTCATTCATGCGTGCCCGCACCACCGAGATTCTGGAGCCAAGCCCCGATCGCATTCAGCCTCCCTGCCCCTTCGTGGGCATCTGCGGCGGCTGCTCGTGGGGCAATCTCTCACGCACGGCACAGCTCGCCGCCAAGGAGCAAAACCTGCGCTCCACGCTCAAACGCATTGGCAAGTTCGCTCCTGAGCAGGTCGATGAGCTGGTGCAGCCCATCCGCCACACCAAGGACGACTGGGGCTACCGCAATAAAATCGAGCTCGAACCGACCGTCGTCAACGGTCGCGTGCGCCTTGGCATGCACGGTGTCGACCCCAGCAAGATCGTGACCGTCGATGCGTGCCCGCTGTTCGATAAGCGTTTTCCCAAGGCGCTCAAATCGGTCGTCGGCGCACTCAACTATCTAAGCGGCAGCCATGATTTGGGCCTCGAGCGCGTGGGCATTCGCGCCTCGCGCCGCACTAAGGCGCTCGAAGTCGCACTCTGGACGCCCACGGGTTCCTTCCCGCGCTCGCAAGTCTCGCGCGTGCTGGCAGACGCCGCGCACCCCACAAGCGTGGTGCGCGTGATGAGCAAGGGCGAGAAGAAGGCCCGCCGCGTCTCTAAGGTAGAGATGCTCGCCGGCGAGGGCTCGTGGACCGAGAACATCGCCGAAGGCCAGATGCGCCTGTCCGCTCCGTCGTTCTTCCAAGTCAACACCAAGGGTGCCGAGATTTTGATCGAGCTCGTTATGGACGCCCTCGACCCGCAGGAAGACGAGCTGGCCGTGGACCTGTACTGCGGTGCCGGCACCTTTACCCTGCCGCTCGCCCGCCGCTGCGACTTTGTCGCTGCCGTCGAGGCCTACGGTCCGGCCGTGCGCGACCTGCGTCGCAACCTGGAGATCAACAAGCTCGACAACGTCGACGTCATCGGCGGCGATGCCGTGCGCGAGTTCCCCGACCAGGACGCCGATGTCCTGGTGGTCGATCCGCCACGCGCGGGCCTGGCGCCCGAGGCCATCGACCTCATCGCCAGCACGAGTGCCCGCGATGTCGCCTACGTGAGCTGCGACCCGGCCACCCTGGCGCGCGATCTCAAACGCTTTGTCGAAGAAGGCACCTTCTCCCCCGTAAAGATCACGCCAGTCGACCTGTTCCCACAAACCTTCCACTGCGAGACCGTCGTCCACCTTAGGCGCAACTAGCCGCTTAATCATTGCTCAGAAAATCATTGGGAAATCGAGCGTGGCAAGCGGAGGTCTTCGGGGTATAAGACGGCTAATTGTATGCCGCCTATGAAAGGAACCCTCATGCCCAGCGTTGCCGTTCTCGCCGCCGATGGCTTTGAAACTATTGAATGCTTGACCATGGTCGATGTCATGCGTCGCGGCGGCGTGCGTGCCACGCTCGTCTCGATCATGCCCACGCGCGAGGTCGTAAGCTCGCTGCAGATCCCCGTGACCTGCGATGCGCTCTTTGATGAGATCAACTTTGACGAGTACGACTGCGTCGTGCTGCCCGGCGGCCTGCCCGGTGCCACCAACCTGCGCGCAGATCAGCGCGTCTGCGACGTGGTCTGCGAGTTCGCCGCAACCAAGCACGTCGCCGCCATCTGCGCCGCCCCGTTTATCCTGGGCGAGCTCGACCTGCTCGAGGGGCGCCATGCCACGTGCTTCCCTGGCTTTGAGAAAAGCTTCCCCGAAGGCGCCTATACCGGCGAGAAGGTCACGCAAGACGGCAACATCATCACTGCCAGCGGCATGGCACAGTCCCTCCCCTTTGCATTGGAGCTGCTGCGCACGCTCGCCGGCGACAAGGCCGTCGAGAAGGTCGCCGAGGGCATCCAACTATGATTTTGGCTTCGCAATCGCCGCGCCGCATAGAGCTGATGCGCGAGGCAGGCTACAACATTCGCGTGATTCCCGCGGATATCGACGAAACGCCCTTTGATGGCGAGGCCCCGCTCACGCTTGTCGAGCGCTTGGCACGCGCCAAGGCGGCTGCCGTTGCTGCCGAGTATGCCGAGCCCAATGAGCTGACGGTCGCGGCCGACACCATCGTCACCTTTGACGGCAAGATTCTGGGCAAGCCGGCAACCGAGGACGAGGCGCGCACTATGCTCCGTGAGCTTTCGGGCCGCACGCACCAGGTCGCAACCGGCGTCTGCATCGTTAAGGCAGGCGATACGGCCGCCCCGCATGCCGCCGAAAGCCTGTCCTTTGTCGATGTGACCGACGTGACGTTCTACGAGCTCACCGACGAGCAGATCGAGCACTACGTCGCCTCGGGTGAGCCCATGGACAAGGCCGGCGCCTACGGCATTCAGGGCACAGGAGGACGCATGCTCGTGCACGATATTTCGGGCGACTTCTATAACGTGGTGGGCCTACCCATCGCCCGCGTCGCGCGCGCGATTCAAAAACTCTCGTAATTGCATCTGGCGCTGGGTATCCCCCGGCGCCTACAATTTTGGCGTACCGTACGGATCCCGACCGGGCACAAGGCGCGGCGGAAAACCGATAGGAGTTAAACATGGATACACTGCTCGAGGCCATTGACGTCTGCGATGTCGATGGCTTTTGCTATGGCAACTATACGGACGAGGAGGCCGGCACCGGTTGCACCGTAATCGTGGCACCCGAGGGCGCCACCGGCGGTGTTGACGTTCGCGGCGGTGCTCCCGCTTCGCGCGAAACCGACCTGCTGCGACCTGAGAACACCGTCGACAAGGTCCACGCCGTCTGCCTTTCGGGCGGATCGGCCTTTGGCCTCGAGGCTGCAAGCGGCGTCGCTCGCGAGCTTGAGAGCCGCGGCATCGGCCTTCCCGTCGGCCCCACGCAGGTGCCTATCGTGTGCTCCAGCTGCATCTTCGACCTTGCCTTTGGCGACCCCACCGTGCGCCCCGACATTGAGGCCGGCATCGCCGCCGTGTGCGAAGCACTCGACCACACCCCCACCAAGCTCGAACAGGGCAACGTAGGCGCCGGCACGGGCGCCACCGTGGGTAAGCTCATGGGGCCCGCCACCTGCATGAAGGCCGGCCTTGGAGCTGCCGCCGTGGCACTCGGCCCCATCAAGGTGGGCGCCGTGGTCTCGGTCAACGCCTGCGGCAACGTTGTCGACCCCTTCACCGGCGAGTGGGTCGCCGGTATGCGCGCCGCGGCCGATAGCGACCAGATCGTCGACATGGAACTCGCAGCCTTTGCCGCCGCCGGATCCATGCAGATGCCGCTCGACCGCACCAACACCACCATCAGCTGCATCGTCACCAACGTGGAACTCACTAAGGCACAAGCCACCAAGGTCTCCCAGATGGCCGCAGACGCCTACGCACACGCCATCCGTCCCACGCACACCACCAACGACGGCGACACCATCTACACCCTCGCCAGCGGCAAACTGGGCGCCCAGGCAAGCGCCGCCGTTCCCCTAGACCTGCTGGGCATGCTCGCCGTAAGGGCCTTGGAAACCGCCATCGTAAACGGAGCCAAAACCGCCAAAACCTCCCACGGCATCCCCGGCGCCGCGAAGTAGCCTAACCTGACCGGTTGCCCGGTGGGGCTTGGTTATGTTTGCTGCTCTACAGTCCTGGCTCGCACGAAGAGCACATTAAGTGCTCTTCGGCTCGTGCGGAACTCGCGACAAACATAACCAAGCCCCACCGGGCAACCTACCAACCAGATTCTTTTCAGCCCAGGCCCCTGTGTACCGCGCGTCGAAGATCTTCAAATTCAGGCAGCCTGACAATCGATTCTTATAGCAGAGGCCCCTTGGCCTTTAGTTTGATACAAGTTCCGCACGAGCCGGAAAGCACTTAATGTGCTTTCCGTGCGAGCAGGACTGTTCGCAGTAGCAAACTAAAGGCCAAGGGGCCCAGTCAACCTATCAGCAGCGATTACTCGGCAGCTAGTTGAATTTGAAGATCTTTGAGGCAAGACGGTATAGGCCGAGTGTGGTTTTGTCTCCGGCCCGTCCGCGCAGATTGGTGAAGAACCCGACCACGCCGTAGCGGGCACGACGATACATGCGCTCGTCGTAGGCCTTCAAATCATTCCACAGCGTCTTTAGGCGCTCGTCGGCGCAATCTTCCTCGGAAAGCTTGGTGAGCACCGAGCAGATCGCCATCATCATGGTGAAATAGCCCATCATGTACGAGCGCAGACGCGACGACTCAACATCGCTGTACAGGTGGTACGACTCCATCATGATGCGCGTCACACGGAACTGCTGGTCCAGACGCTTGACCATCGTGGCCTCGTTGACACTCTGGCCCTCGCGACCGATAAAGTAGCGATAGAGGTCGATGTCGGCGTAGTACATGGTCTTGCAACGCGGCAGCGGCACGTAGGCGTAGATGTTGTCCACATAGAACGTGTGCGGCGGCATGGGAAGGTTGGACTCGCGCAGCACATCCGTGCGATAGCACAGGCTGTGCATGAGTAGGTTCTGGTCCAGGCGGAAATGACCGATCTGATCCCAGGAAAAGATCTTCTTGCGCGGCAGGGCAAATTTGTAGCCAATAGCGGTATGCGTGCCCTCGTAAACCTTCTCGTACACGTAGTTCGAGATAAACAGGTCAACGCGCTGGTCGCGCTCCTCAAAGCCACGCAGAATCGACAGCATGGTCGAAAGGGCAGCGCCGTCAAGCCAGTCGTCCGAATCAACAACCTTGTAGTAGGTGCCCTGTGCCTCGCGCAGACCCGAAAGGACGGCAATACCGTGGCCGCCGTTCTCCTGGTGTACCGCGCGAATGATACCGGGATAACGCGCCTCCCACTCATCGGCCTTATCGGCCGTCTCGTCCTTGGAGCCGTCGTCCACCACGATAATCTCGATATCGGTGGCGTAATTGCTCCCCTCCAAGATGGAGGTGATGCAATGGTCCATGTCCTTGGCGGCGTTATACGAGGGAATACCGAATGTTATGACTTTATGCATGGCAGGCGATAATCTCATCCGAAAGATCGAGGGCGGAATTAGTCACAGCGTCCATATCGTAGTAACGATACTCGGCCAGACGGCCCACCGGGTGGAAGTTCGTCAGGTTCTGGACGCGCTCAAGATAGCGCTCATAGAGCTCACGGTTCTCGGGCTCAAGAATGGCGTAGTACGGTGTCTCGCCCGAGCCGGGCGTATAGGCCTTGGAGTACTCCTTCATGATGGTGGTCTTGCCGGGCAGGACCTGACCGGTCATGTTCTTGAACTCGGTGATGCGCGTGTAGTCCTCGCTCGTGGTGTAGTTGACGGTGCCCACGGGCTGGAACTGGTCCATATCGAGCGTCTCGAACTTCATATCGAGCGTGCGGTACGGCAACGCGCCCAAGTCGAGGTTGAACAGCTCATCGAGCGGACCTGTATAGACAATCTCGCCGCCGTAGACCTTACCGTCGACCTTGACGGTGGTCTCGTCGATCTCAAAGAGATCGCGGGCGTCCACGTCGCAGAACACGTCGATCAGGTCGTGGTCGAGCATGTGCTCAAAGAGCGCCGTGTAGCCCTCCTGCGGCATGCCCTGGAAGGGAGCTTGCGGGAAGTAGCGGTCATCATCGCCCACAAAGACGGGAACGCGGCCGGTGATCGAGGGGTCGATCTGATCGGGCGTCTGGCCCCACTGCTTCATGGTGTAATGCAAAAAGACATTCTCGTAGACGTAATCGGCGACCTCGGCAAGATCCGGGTCGTTCTTCTTACGCAGCTCCATAATGGGCACCTTGACATCCTTGCCAAAGGTCTCCACGAGCTTCTGATACAGCTCCTCGCCGCGCTCGTCACCAAAGGCGAGCTTGAGACTCGCATGGTTGAAGGGCACGGGCATAAGGGTACCGTTGATGTTGGCGAGCACCTTGTGCTGATAATCCGTCCACTTGGTAAAGCGCGACAGGAAATTGTGCACGCGCTCGTTAAAAGTGTGATAGATATGCGGACCGTACTCGTGGATCAGGATTCCGGCCTCGTCAGTGCAGTCATAGGCATTGCCCGCAATGTGGCTACGGCGCTCCAAAACGGCAACGCGATAGCCGATGGTCTCGGCAAGACGGCGGGCACAAACGGCACCGGCATATCCGGCACCGACGACAATCATGTCGTACGCGCCGGCGTTAAAGCCTTCAGGCAGGCCTGAGGTAATCTGCATCGATACTCCTTGTCAAAAGCCACGGGCTCATTAGCTGGGCTTTTCTCGAACATTCTTCGAGACATATTTATCAGAGCGATTATAGCGCTAATGCGTCCTATAATGAGCTTGCCACACAAGGAAAGCTCAAGCACAGCGGCGAACATTATTGAAAGGTAGACCCGCTAGCAGCGGGTTTATTCGTGAACAGCCGGGCGCCTGGAGCTTAGCGAAACGCTTGTAAGGAGTAACATGAGCGATTTCCTAAACCGTATGAAGTCTGCCGCCAAGGCCGACCTTAAGACGATCGTCCTGCCCGAGGGCGAGGATCCGCGCACTATCGTCGCGGCCACCAAAATCATCGAGGAGGGCCTGGCAAAGATCGTCATCCTGGGCAACCCCGACGAGATCAACGTTCCCGGCGCCACCGTCATCGACCCGCGCAATGCCGAGAAGCACGAGGAGTACGCGCAGAAGTTTGCCGAGCTCCGCGCCAAGAAGGGCGTCACCATCGAGCAGGCTCGCGCCCAAGTGATGGACGCCACCTACTTTGGCACCATGATGGTCAAGATGGGCGATGCCGACGGCCTGGTCTCCGGCGCCTGCCACTCCACCGCTGACACCTTGCGCCCCGCGCTGCAGATCCTCAAGACCGCCCCGGGCACCAAGCTGGTCTCGGCCTTCTTCGTGATGTGCACCGACACCCCGCAGTTCGGCACCGACGGCACGCTGATCTTCGCCGACTGCGGCCTCAACATCAACCCGTCCTCCGACGAGCTCTCCGAGATCGCCATCGCCTCCGCTCACTCCTGGTCCACCTTCATGGGCAATGTTGAGCCGCACGTGGCCATGCTCTCCTACTCCACCATGGGCTCCGCCGGCGGCGAGGTCGCCAAGAAGGTCCAAGAGGCCGTGAAGTTCTGCAAGGAGAAGGCTCCCGAACTCGCCATCGATGGCGACCTGCAGCTCGACGCCGCTATCGTCCCCACCGTCGCCCAGCTCAAGGCTCCCGGCTCCTCTGTCGCCGGCAAGGCCAACGTGCTCGTATTCCCCGACCTCGAGGCCGGCAACATCGGCTACAAGCTGGTCCAGCGCTTCGCCGGCGCCGACGCCTACGGCCCCATCCTGCAGGGCATCGCCAAGCCGGTCAACGACCTGTCGCGCGGCTGCTCCGCCGATGACATCGTGGGTGTCGTAGCCATCACCGCCGTCCAGGCTCAGATGGCTGAGTAGCGGACATATCCCCTCGGGACCCTACAGGGTAAAGCTCTGAAAACGTCCTCGGACATGCATGAAACCCCCGCTGCGCACTTCGTGCGGCGGGGGTTTCATGCGTCCTGCGGAATATTTTCAGAGCTTTACCCTGTAGGGTCCCTGCCGCCACGTAGCAATCAGGGAATCCGGGGTGGACGGCGGCTTGGCTACGAGCTGGAGCTGATGATCTGAATGGTCTGGTGCCGTTGCTGGGAGCGCAGGCGTTGCTGGTGATGATCACTTTGGGACTGGAATTTCCGCCTGCTAGTAAAAAGGCCTCCGGAGCTGTTGCTCTGGAGGCCTTTCGTTTACTTGCAAATGCGCGCGTTAGTTGTTCTTGGTCAGGCGCTCGACGTCGTGGGCGATCATGTATTCCTCGTCGGTGGGGATGACCATGACCGTGACGGCGGAACCGGCGGCACTGATGACCTGCGGGCCGTTGCCCACGGCCTCGCGGTTCTTGTTGTTGTCGATGCGTACGCCCAGCCACTCAAAGCAATCGCAGAAGGCCTTGCGGATCGACCAGTCGTTCTCGCCGATACCGGCGGTAAAGGTGATGGTGTCCACGCCCGCCATGGAAGCAATCATAGAGCCGGCCTGCTGCATGGCCTTGTAGGCGAACATATCGAAGGCGAGCAGGCAGCGCTCGTCGCCCTCGGAGGCGCGTGTACGGATGTCGCGGGCGTCGTTGGAGATACCCGAAATGGCAAGCAGGCCGGACTGCTTGTTCATCATGTCGTCGACTTCCTGGTAGCTGTAGCCGCCCTCGCGCTGCAGGTAGCATACGGTAGCCGGGTCAATGGAACCGCAGCGGGTGCCCATCATCAGACCGTCAAGCGGTGTGAGGCCCATCGTGGTGTCGCGGCACACGCCGTCCTCGATGGCGGCGAGCGAAGCGCCGTTGCCCAGATGGCACGAAAGCAGACGGTGACAGCGCGAGCCCAGGATCTCCTTGGCCATCATCCACTCGTAACGGTGGCTCGTGCCGTGGGCACCGTACTTGCGCACGTGGTACTTGTCGCACACGTCCTTGGGCAGCGCGTAGGTGTAGGCGACCTCGGGCATGGTCATGTGGAACGAGGTATCGAAGACGGCCACGTTGGGCAGCTCCGGATACTTCTCGCGGCAATACTCGATTGCTGAGGCCTCGCCGTAATTGTGCAGCGGGGCGAGCGGGGCCACCTCAAGGATCTTAGCCATGACCTCATCGTCGACGACTGCGGAATCATCGAAGTGCCAGCCGCCCTGAACGATACGGTGGCCGATGCCATCGATCGTAAAGTCGGTCTTCTCGAGCTCCTCGAGCACGCGAGCGATAGCAGAGCGATGATCGGGGAAGGGAACCTCCTCGGTCTGCTTGGCGCCACCGTTCTCGGAGTGGCCAAAGATACCCATGTCCGAGCCGATACGCTCGCAGTTGCCCTTGGCGAAAACCTCGCGGGTATCGGTATCCAGAAGCTGATATTTAAGGCTTGAGCTGCCGGCGTTGACAACAAGTACGTTCATGAGACTCCTTCGTGATTACAGTACGGTCGGCAAACCTATAAGGCGGCCGTACCTTTAATAAGAAGTTATCAGAATTCAATAAATATCTATTAAGCTCTTCGCCCAAAGAGCATAAAAGGGGGCTGAACGGCGCAAGGCCATCCAGTCCCCTCCCCTTGCATCAATTACTTACCGCTGACGATGCGCTCGACGTCGGAGGCGATCATGAACTCCTCATCCGTGGGGATGACGAAGATCTTGACCTTGGAATCCTTGGCGGACAGGCACCAAGCGCCGTCGCCACGCAGAGCGTTGCGGGCATGGTCCATCTTGACGCCCATAAAGGCCAGACGATCGGCCACGCCGGCGCGGACAGCCGGAGCGTGCTCGCCGATGCCGGCGGTAAAGACCAGGGTGTCCATGCCGCACATGGAAGTGGCCATCTCGGCAGCCTTGGCGGCAATCTTGTAAACGAACATATCGAAGGCGAGCTGGGCCTCGGGGTCACCAGCAGCGGCGAGCTCCTCGACGTTGCGGCAGTCGTTGGTCTTGCCGCCGGTCACAGCCAAAAGGCCGGACTTCTTGTTCATCATCTCATCGACCTCGTCGAAGGTATAGCCGCCCTCACGCTGCAGGTAGCACACGGTAGCCGGGTCGATGGAGCCACAGCGAGTGCCCATCATGACGCCGTCGAGCGGGGTGAGACCCATGGTGGTGTCCATGCACTTGCCGTCCTCGATAGCGCACAGGGAAGCACCGGAACCGATATGGCACACGACGACCTTGCGGGCCTCGCCGTTGGTCATCTCGGCGACCTTCTTGGAGATGTAACGGTAGCTGGTGCCATGAGCGCCATACTTACGGATGTGCAGCTTGTCGCAAACGTCCTTGGGCAGGGCGTAAGTCTTCGCAACCTCGGGCATGTTGAAGTGGAAAGCGGTGTCGTAGACCGTGACGTTGGGCAGGTCGGGATACTGCTCCAGGCAGTACTCGATAACGTTGGCCTCGGGGTTGTTGTGCAGCGGCGCCAGCGGGGCGACCTCGCGGATCTTGGCGAGAACGTCCTCGTCGACAAGGGAGGAATCACCAAAGTACCAACCGCCCTGAACGATGCGGTGGCCAATACCCTCGATCTTGACGCCGTTGGCCTCGAGGTCCTTCAGGACGGCCTCGATGGCGACCTTGTGGTCGGGGAACTCGATGTTCTCGGTCACCTTCTTGGAACCGTTGGCAGCATGGGTGAAGGTACCGCCGGTAAAGCAGACGCGCTCGCAGGAGCCCTTTGCGGACACCTTGTGGGACTTGGTATCGATGACCTGATACTTAAGGGTCGAAGATCCTGCGTTGACGACCAGAACGTTCATGTGTCTCCCTACTAACAGGCGGTGTGGCGCCGCCAGGTTACATACGCTTCAATAATAAACCCAAACGCCCTCGCGCTCGGGTTTATTGCGTTGATATATAAGTTATCGGTACCTAAATACTCATGTCCTTTGGCTTGTAAGACGAAAGAGCGCGGGGATATAAACCAAAGAAGAAATCCCGAGCGCGATAAGCAATACGACTCGAATGCCCACGATGTTGCTCAACGCAGCATTGAACAAGTAGAAAAGGATAGCGCCCACTGCAACCATCTGGCTTTGAACCGAAATCAGTGAACAGCGCATCGATGAATCGGCAGCATTTTGGAAAACTGAGTATTTAATTGGAGCAAATAACGAGTAAGCGACCGTCTGCAGTACATAGAACACGGGCAGCAAATAGACCGGAGTAAAGGGAATCAAAAACAAAGCTGCCAATACTAAGCGAATGATGCCGCAAATACGCGCAAAACGGCCCTTCTCGACACGAGCAATCACACTGGGCACAATAAACCCTATGGAGGCGGAGGCAAAGAGCTGGACCGCAATGGTGTTAGCGTCGGATTATTTTAGCAAAATATAGTCGGCCGAGATTGACCAATCCCGGCCGACCCATTTTAGCCAACACGC
>URLR01000024.1 GCA_900548815.1 uncultured Collinsella sp. | reverse complement strand
AAGAGACAGCCCCTAACGCCTCGCCACCACAAAGGGGACAGGCACCTTTGTGGTGGTTTTGATCTGCCACGTTTGTTTGTCTCGATCTGTAACATCTAGGCCGTTGAAAGTCGTCTTACTGTTACAGATTGAGATGTTCGTCCCGACGTGCGCCGTCTGTCTCGATCTATAACAGATAGAGCCGATTTGCCCGCCCAGATATTACAGATTGAGATATTTGAAAATCGGAATAGAAACCTACTCCTTTGTGGTGGTTTTTCAGTTTGCCAACGATATGTGAACGGCTAAAAAAGTCTGCTATACTCTTTCCCGCTGTCCCCATCGTCTAGCGGCCAAGGACGCCACCCTTTCAAGGTGGATATCGCGGGTTCGAATCCCGCTGGGGGCACCATTTGAAACGAGAAGCCCGTTACCCTTGCGGTGACGGGCTTTTTTGCTACCGATATGCCGGGATTCGAACCCGACAGGGTGCGAATCCCGGCATCATCGCAAGGCCTGTGGGCAAAAAATAGCAAATATGAGTACTGTTACCATTTTAGTAACAGCAATTTCATGCCTTCAGAAGACGATCTAGACGTCAGGCGTCCTACGGCGGAAGAATTGCAGACGTTTATCGGCTAAGTACTTGGACATATGTTGCGTAACACTTCATATTATGCAAATAAATAATGCTACAGGACTTGTGACAGTACTCATATTTGACGTTTTTTGCCCACAACCCTTTATACCTAGGCATATCGGCGGCAAAACGGGCTTCAAAGCGCCCTTCGCAAACAAAAACCGGGGCCCGCATGATGCGGACCCCGGCTCAATACCGTGACGATATGTCAGTTACGCTCTACACGTAGAACAGGATGTCGTCGTAAGTCGGGACCGGCCAGTAGTCGGCAGCCACGATCTCCTCCATGGCATCCACGGCGGCGCGCAGCGTATCCATAGCGGGAACGACCTCGTGCGCGTACACGTTGGCCTGCTCCTGGCCATCGAGGGCCTCAGCCTTCTGATGCACGGCGTCAAGCGCCTTGATGGAGTCGTTGATGGTGGTGATGCCGTTGCAGAGCTTGTTGAGCGTGTTCTGCTCACACTGCATGGCGGCCTCGGCGCCGGCGGCACGAATAGTCTCAAGGCCCTTAGCGACCTTGGTGGCATAGGCGGTAATGACCGGGCGATAGGTACGACGCGCCTCGCGAACCATCGTGGTGGCCTCGATGTTCATGAGCTTGTTGTACTTCTCGAGCTTGCAGTCGTAGCGGCACTGAGCCTCGGCCTTGGTCAGAACACCCGTCTCCTCAAAGAGCGCAATGGCCTTATCGGAAACAAAGGCGGGCAGGGCGTCGGCCGTGGTCTTGTTGTTGGCAAGGCCGCGCTTCTTGGCCTCGACGGGCCACTCATCGGAGTAGCCGTCACCGGAGAACAGGATGCGCTGGTGATCGGTCAGCACCTTCTTGCAGTACTCGAGCGCGGCGTCCTGGAACTCATCCTCGGGCGTACCCTCAAGCGCGTCGGCGAAGGACTTGAGCGACTTGGCCACGGCGGCATCGAGCACCAGGTTGGAGTCGGAGACGTTCTGCTCGGAGCCGCAGGCACGGAACTCGAACTTATTGCCGGTGAAGGCAAACGGGGAGGTGCGGTTGCGGTCGGTGTTGTCCTGCATCAGCTTGGGCAGGGTATCGGCGCCCAGGTCGAGCACGCCGCGCGTGGCATGGACGGAAGCCTTGCCATCGATGATCTTCTCGACGACCTCGGTAAGCTGGTCGCCCAGGAAGATGGACATAATCGCCGGAGGAGCCTCGTTGGCGCCCAGACGATGGTCGTTACCGGCCGAGGCAACGGAGGCACGCAGGAGCTCCTGATAGTTATCGACGGCCTCGATTACCGCGGTGAGGAAGACGATGAACTGCAGGTTGTCGAGCGGAGTGTCGCCCGGATCGAGCAGATTCTCGGATTCGGTGCCAAGCGACCAGTTGTTGTGCTTGCCCGAGCCGTTGATGCCCTCGAAGGGCTTCTCGTGCAGCAGGCAGACCAAGTCGTGGCGGGAGGCGATGAGCTTCATCTTCTCCATCATGACCAGATTCTGGTCGATGGCCTCGTTGACTTCGCCATAGACGGGGGCGAGCTCATGCTGGCAGGGAGCAACCTCGTTGTGCTTGGTCTTTGCCGGAATGCCGAGCGCCCACAGTTCATCGTCCAGATCCTTCATATAGGCCGAGACGGTGGGGCGGATAGCGCCAAAGTAGTGCTCCTCGAGCTCCTGGCCCTTGCAGGGAGCGGCACCAAAGAGGGTGCGGCCGGTAATGACCAGGTCCTTGCGCTTGCGGTAGGCGTCCTTCTTGATCAGGAAGTACTCCTGCTCGTCGCCCACGGAAGGAACGACCTTCTTGGGGGTCTTACCGAACAGCGCCAAAACGCGCTTAGACTCACGCGAGAGCGCGGTCATGGAACGCAGCAGCGGGGTCTTCTTGTCCAGGGCCTCGCCCGTGTAGGAGCAGAAAGCCGTGGGGATGCACAGGACATCGTCCTTAATGAAGGCGGGGCTAGTGGGGTCCCAAGCGGTGTAGCCACGGGCCTCGAAGGTAGCACGCAGGCCGCCGTTGGGGAAGCTCGAGGCATCGGGCTCGCCCTGGATGAGGTTCTTGCCCGTAAACTTGGTAATGGCGGTGCCGTCGTGGTTGGGCTCCAGGAAGCTGTCGTGCTTCTCGGAAGTAATGCCCGAAAGCGGCTGGAACCAGTGCGCGTAGTGCGTCGCGCCCTTGGAGATGGCCCAGACCTTCATGGCATGGGCAACGGCGTTGGCCACATCCAGGTCGAGCGGCTCACCGCCCTCGAGGGTTGCAGCAAGGCGCTTCCAAATGTCCTTGGGGAGGTAGTCCTTCATGACTTCCTCAGAGAACACCATGGTCCCGAAGCGGTCAGTAAGATCGGCCATACGGAACTCCCTTCGTATCGGCACCGCGTGAGAAGCGGTGTTGATTACTAACGAACGAGTCATAGCTTAGACTCGCCGTGTTTCCACGACATTACCGTTATGTTGCTGTCGCGAAACCAATCAATGAGGTTACCCTATCGAGGCGGCGTTGCCACCCTCAACAGCCAATCAACTGTATAAATAGCAGACCTCTCTCCATGGTTTAAGGGTAGTCAATTTGGGATGGAGCTCTATTAACTGGTATTTTGCATCAGATACCAGTCTTTATAGTCCGTGCCTAGATTAGCCGCTCTGTTATAGATAAAGCCGATAGCAAGGCATCTTTGATTGGTATCCTCAAATAGCGAGTGAAACTCCACCGTGACACAGTGGTGCTGTAGAATCCTTACAACACATCACACTATTACGTATCTAGAGGAGCACGATATGCGCGTCGACGAGGTTTTTAAGCAGGCAGCATCCCAGGGCACCGCGCCCGTTTCGTTTGAGATGTTCCCGCCCAAGGGCGAGCTCACCCTCGACACGGCTCGCGAAGTGGCAGGCAATCTGTGCAAGCTTTCGCCGAGCTTTGTCTCGGTCACCTGCTCGGCCGGCGGCTCGGGCAACGGTGCCGCCACCGCCCCCATCGCGCATATGATTTCGAGCGAATTCGACACGCCCTCGGTGGCACACCTTACCTGCGTGGGCCGCTCGCATGCCGATATCGCCGCCAAGATCGACGAGTATCGCACCGCCGGCGTTGAAAACATCCTGGCCCTGCGCGGAGATCTCCCTGCCGGCGCGACCGAGGACGACAAGCCCGCCTCCGACTACGCCTACGCCCGCGACCTCATCCCCGAGCTCGTCGACGCCGGCTTTTGCGTGGGCGCCGCAGCCTACCCCGAGGGCCACATTGCCTGTGAGGATCTCAACCTCTCGGTCGAACACCTCAAGCAAAAACAGGACGCCGGCGCAAGCTTCTTTGTGACGCAGCTCTTCTTTGATAACGAGTGCTTCTACCGTTTTCGCGAGCTTGCCGACAAGGCCGGCATCACCGTGCCCATTACCGCGGGAATCATGCCGTTTATGGGCAAGTCGCAGATCAGCCGCATGGTCTTTATGTGCGGCGCGTCGCTGCCCTCCCCCGTCATCAAGATTCTCGCCAAGTACGAGAATGACCCCGAGAGCCTGCAGGCAGCTGGTGTAGATTATGCAGCCCGCCAGCTTTGCGACCTCAAGGAGCACGGCGCCGACGGCCTGCACCTGTACACTATGAACCGTCCTGCGATCGCCGCGACCATTATGGAGCGCCTGGGGTAATGGAAAAACCGTACATCGATACAACCGCTGTCGAAGTGCCGGCCGACCTTGCGTCGCCGGCGCTCTACCGTATCGATGCCGCGCACCATCCCCGTGTCGACCGTGCCGAGATGCTGCGGTATCTGGGTTACGGCGGCCAGCAGATTGAGCCCGAACTATCACGACGTATTGAGCTTGTCGTTGAACGTCTGGAACTGGACATTGAGCCCCGTGGCGTGCGCCGCGTGTTTGCCGTCGATGCCACGGGCGTGGACGAACAAAGTGAGCCTTGCATTCGCTTGGTCGGCACCAACGTTGAGCTGCGAGGTCGCGATATCTATCGACATCTCAAAGATGCCCGCTTTGCCGCGCTCATGGCATGCACCCTCGGCATGGACGCCGAGCGTCGCCTGCGCACCACGGGAGCCCAACATCCCCTGGAGGGCGCCGTGCTCGACGCCGCGTGCTCCGCTTACGTGGAAGCCGCCGTTGAGCAGATGGACCAGCAGGTCAAGACGGACGCCGCCGTTCATGGGCTCGCCGGCAACTGGCGCTTTAGTCCCGGTTACGGCGACTGCCCGCTCTCGGCCCAGCGCTCGATCGTCAATGCGCTCAACGCCACGCGGCTCATCGGGCTTACCGTCACACCCACCAGCCTGCTCATGCCCACCAAAAGCGTGACCGCGGTGATCGGCCTATTCGACGGCGAAGTCCACGACGCCCAGAGCCGCCCCACCTGCAATATCTGCCGAATGCGCGAGCACTGCCGCTTCCGCGCCGCCCACACCACCTGCTATTCCAGCCATTAGGAGCCCTCGATGTTTACTCCGCTTATCACTCATGATTCTGACGGCACTGCATTGGCGGCACCCGTTGATGCCGCACGTCGCAACGGTGCCACGTACAAGACGCACACGATCGACGATCTGCACATTAAGGACGATCGCCTGCGTGCGGCCATCGAGGGCACGGGACACCTGCTGTTCGACGGCGGCATGGGCACCATGTTGCAAGCGGCCGGCATGAAGGCCGGCGCCCTGCCCGAGCTGCTCAACTTTGAGGAGCCCCAGGTCATTACCGACATTCAGCGCCAGTACGTCGAGGCTGGCTGCGACGTGATCACCGCCAACACCTTTGGCGCCAACGCCCACAAGCTCGACGGCGCCGCCACCGTGGCAGACGTCTTTGCCGCCGCTGTCGCCTGCGCCCGCGAGGCCGGCGCCCGCTACGTCGCCGGCGATATCGGCCCCATCGGCGCGCTGCTTCGTCCCTTAGGCACCCTCAGCTTTGACGAGGCCTATGACCTCTTTGCCGAGGAAGTGCGCGCTGGCGTCGATGCGGGCGTGGACCTCTTTATTATCGAGACTATGACCGACCTGGCCGAGATCAAGGCGGCCGTCCTCGCCTGCCGCGAAAACTCCGACCTGCCCGTCTTTGCCACCATGACCTTCGAGGAAGACGGTCGCACCTTCCTGGGCACGAGTCCCGAGGTGGCCGCCATCACGCTCGATGCCATCGGCGCCGACGTTTTGGGCATCAACTGCAGCCAGGGACCGGCCGAGCTCCGAGGACTCGCCGCACGTATGCTCACCGTTACCGATAAGCCCATTATGGTGCAGGCCAACGCGGGACTCCCCCATGTGGACGACGACGGCAACACCGTCTTTGATATCCAAGCCCCCGAATACGCCGAGGCCGTCGCCGGCATGATCGCCGACGGCGTGAGCGTCGTGGGCGGCTGCTGCGGCACCACGCCGGCGCACATGGCGGCCTTGCGCACGCTTATCGACAACCACACGCCCAGCCCGCGCCGCCGCAAGCCCAGCATGTCGGTCACGAGCGCCCAAACGGTCGTGGACCTTCCCTGCGACGGCCACAAGATCGCTATCATCGGCGAGCGCATCAACCCCACCGGCAAAAAGCGCCTGCAGCAGGCCCTGCGCGACGGCGACCTGGACTACGTCGTGAGCCAGGGCATCAGCCAGCAGGAACAGGGCGCCGACATCCTGGACGTCAATGTGGGCCTGCCCGAGATTGACGAGGTCCAGGTCATCCAGCAGGCGACCGAACAGCTCCAGGGCTCCACGCTGCTGCCGCTGCAGATCGACTCCACCGATCCCGCCGCTGTCGAGGCCGCCGTGCGCCGCTACGCCGGCAAGCCCATCATCAACTCGGTCAATGGCAAGCAGCAGATCATGGATGAGATCTTTCCGCTGGTCGCCCACTACGGCACCAACGTTGTCGGCCTTACGCTCGACGAAGGCGGCATCCCCGATACCGCCGAGGCTCGCTTCGCCATCGCCGAGCACATCGTGGCCGAGGCTGCCCGTTACGGCATCGGCCCGGACCGCATCCTCATCGACTGCCTGGTCATGACCGCCTCGACCAATCAACGCCAGGCCGAGCAGATCCTGCGCGCCATGTCCCTGTGCAAGGAGCGTCTGGGCGTCAAGTGCGCGCTCGGCGTGTCGAACATCAGCTTTGGCCTGCCTGCCCGCCCGCTGCTGGGCTCGGTCTTTTTGGCCGCCGCTTTTGGCGCGGGTCTGGACGCCCCCATCATGAACCCGGGCTCCAAGCGCTTTATGGATACCGTCTACAGCTATCGCGTCCTGAGCGTTGAGGACGAGGGCTCGACCGGATACATCGAGCGCTACGCCGACTGGACCGATCCGTACAAGATCGCCGCAAACCCGGCAGCAGCTCAGGCCGCATCGAGTGATGCCGCGCCTGCCGCGGGCACCGCCGGCGCCGACGGCAACGACGACCCGATTCGTCGCATGGTCGTCTCGGGTCGCAAAGGCGAGATCGCTGCCGAGACCGAGCGTCTACTGGCAGACCACGACGCCATGGACCTCATCAACAATCACTTTATCCCCGCCCTCGACGAGGTTGGCGTCCTCTTTGACCAGGGAAAGTTTTTCTTGCCGCAGCTCATGGCCTCGGCCGAGGCCGCACGCGTGGGCTTCGACACCATCAAGCGCCTGATGCCCGCCGGCGAGATTGCTGACAAGGGCAAGATCTGCGTGGCCACCGTCAAGGGCGACATCCACGATATTGGCAAGAACATCGTCAAAATGCTGCTCGACAACTACGGCTACACCGTCTTTGACCTAGGCCGCGACGTCGACCCGCAAGAGGTGCTCAAGACCGTGCAGGAGCGTGACATTAAGCTCGTCGGCCTCTCGGCGCTTATGACTACCACGGTCGTCGCCATGGAGGAGACCATCAAGTTGCTTCATGCCGAGGTGCCGGGCGTCAAGATCATCGTAGGCGGCGCCGTGCTCACCCCCGAATACGCCAAGCAGATCGGCGCTGACTACTACGCCAAGGACGCCGCCGAGAGCGCTCGTATCGCCGAAGAGGTCTTTGGGCAGTAACACAACGGAAATAACCGAGCACCAAAACGTGCCGCACGCGCCACTTGGCACGTGCGGCACGTTAGAATAGATAAGACTATGCTCGTTTTGGCAGATAGGAGCGCAAGGATGGCGATCACGCCCGCAGAAATCGCGGAAACCCGCGGCATGGTTGAGGAGCAGAACCTCGACATCAGGACCATCACCATGGGTGTTTCGCTCATGGGTTGCGGTGACGAGAACCTCGACCGCATGTGCACGAAGATCTACGACCACGTGACGCACACGGCTGAGCATCTGGTCGAGACCGCCGAGAACCTCGAGCGCGAGTACGGTATCCCCATCGTCAACAAGCGCGTTTCCGTCACCCCGGTGGCCCAGATCGCCGCGTGCTGCAAGGATGAGGACCTCACCCCCATCGCGCATGCCCTCGACCGCGCGGCCGAGACGCTCGGTATCGATTACCTGGGCGGCTTCTCCGCACTCGTCCAGAAGGGCATCGGTGACGCCGACCGCCGCGTCATCCAGTCCATCCCCCAGGCGCTCGCCACCACGAGCCGCGTCTGCTCCAGCGTAAACGTCGCCAGCCTGCGCGCCGGTATCAACATGGATGCCGTGCTCATGGCCGCCCAGACCATCATCGATGCCGCCAAACTCACGGCCGACCAGGATTCCGTTGGCGCCTCCAAGTTTGTCTGCTTTGCCAACATGGTCGAGGACTCCCCGTTTATGGCGGGCGCCGTCCACGGCGGTGGCGAGGCCGACGCCGTCATCAACGTTGGCGTCTCGGGCCCCGGCGTTATGGCTGCTGCCTTGGAGACGCTCCCCGACTCCGCCTCGATGATGGAGGTTGCCGAGAAAATCAAGCAGACCGCCTTTAAGATCACCCGCGCCGGCGAGCTCATGAGCCGTGAGGCAGCCCGCCGTCTGGGTGTCGAGAAAGGCATTGTCGACCTGTCGCTGGCTCCCACGCCTGCCATCGGCGACTCCGTTGCCCGCATCCTCGAGATCATCGGCGTGGGCACCTGCGGTGGCCCCGGCACGACCTGCGCGCTCGCCATGCTCAACGATGCCGTCAAGAAGGGCGGCGTCATGGCCAGCTCCAGCGTGGGCGGTCTCTCCGGCGCTTTCATCCCCGTGTCCGAGGACGCCGGCATGATCGCCGCCGTCGAAGCCGGCGCGCTTTCGCTCGAGAAGCTCGAGGCCATGACCTGCGTGTGCTCCGTTGGCCTGGACATGATCGCCATCCCCGGCGACACCCCGGTCGAGACCATCGCCGGCATCATCGCCGACGAGATGGCCATCGGCGTCATCAACAACAAGACCACGGCCGTCCGCGTGATTCCTGCCATCGGCAAGGGCGTGGGCGACTGCGTCGAGTACGGCGGCCTGTTCGGCCGTGCGCCCATCATGCCGGTGAACCCCAACGCCGGCACCGTGCTTGCCCACCGTGGCGGACGCTTCCCGGCGCCGCTGAACTCGCTCAAGAACTAGCTGAGGGGTTCGGGCGAGGAGTCCCGAGGAGGGCAAATATATAAGGTCGCCTGCTCGGACAGTCCTGACTCGCACGGAGAGCACATTAAGTGCTCTCCGGCTCGTGCGGAACTCGCGATCGACCTTATACATTTGCCCTCCCCGGGACTCTCGCACAACGGGACCTCAGTTGGGTTCTATCCCGTATGGCAGTCGCTTCGCTCCTGCCCGCCTTGGTTGTGAGGGCGGTTTGGCGTTGGAACGGTTCTTTCTGATATATGCTGGTTGCGGCTCTTCTTTTGGGAGGAGTCGCTTTTTTGTTGCTAGGAGGTTGGCCCGTGGCTGATGATTTGATTCGTTCTGAGCTGCTTGCTGCGGATTGGAATGGCGAATGGATGCGCCTGCAAGCTGCTCGGCGACGGGCTGATGATTCTTTTGAGTGGGATAAAAGGGCTCGGCATTTTCGGCCGTTGGAGACTGCCCCTTATGCTCGGGATTTTATAAAGCTGTTGGCGTTGAAGCCTGGTGAGTCGGTGCTTGATATGGGGTGTGGGGCTGGGTCGATTGCTATTCCGCTTGCTCAGGCTGGGCATTCCGTGATTGCGGCTGATTTCTCCCCTGCCATGTTGGGCACGCTTGATGCCGGCATTGAGTATTACGGGCTCGAAGATCTTATTACGCCGCTTGAGCTTGCTTGGGATGATGATTGGGATTTGGTTGGACCGGTCGCGAAAGCGGTGGATATTGCCTTTGCCAGTCGGTCGGTTACGACGACCAATCTAAAAGGTGCGCTTGCCAAGCTTGACCGTACGGCTCGTCGGCGTTGTGCTGTCACGATGGTCGCCAACTCCAGCCCGCGCTATGATCTGCACTTGATGAACGCTATCGGTGCCTCGGTTACCTGCAGTGATGGTTTTGTGTATGCCTTTAACATTCTTATTCAGATGGGTGCGCTGCCACAGGTTACATACTTTGAATCGCCCCGCCGCGACACCTTCGATAGTCTCGAGGCGGGCGTGGCAGACTTTTCTCGCATGCTCGAACATGGCAACGAGGATAAGATCGACCGCCTGCGCGACTATATCGCTCAACACATGATTGAGAATCCCCATGCCGGTGAGCCGGGCTCCAAGGGTGTGCCGCAGGGACGCTATATACTCGACCACGTCCGCAAGGTCCGTTGGGCGTTTATTGCATGGGAGCCGGTCTCTGCACCCCGCTCGTAGTCTGTTCGCAGCCCGCACCGCCCACTCACTCGGCATCCGCATTCTTTTTGAACTGGGCAAACGCGCTCCACACCGCGCCGTTCCTGCGCTATCGTGGGACAGCTCACGTAGATTAAGGCCCCATTGCGGGGCGCCCCATACATAGAAAGCGAGAACCCATGGCACTGACAGGAGCACAGGTCAAGCAGCTTCGCAGCATGGCCCATCACCTCAACCCCGCCATCATCATCGGCAAGTCCGATGTCAACGAGGGCACCGTCGAGCAGACGGTCGCCTATCTGGAGAAGCACGAGCTCGTTAAGTGCTCCGTGCTCGATGGCTCCAGTCTTTCCGCCCGCGAGGCCGCCGAAGAGCTCGCTGAGCGTTGCCACGCCGAGGTCGTCCAGGTCATCGGCCGCAAGTTCTCACTGTATCGCGAGTCCTCGCGCAAGGACATCGAGAAGATCAAGCTCGTCTAAGAACCAATGATCCGGCGATCCAACACATAGCAAGCTTACGGGTGCCCAAGTACTTCGGGCGCCCGTTTTTTATCGCTCGACCAGCACGCGATTGAGCCGCCCCTCCACCAAGCGCTCGTATAGACGCCGCGTCTCGGGCTCGGGCACGCCATTGACCTGCTCCCTCAGGTGGTGCATATGCCCGCTGTACAGCTCGACGATATCGCGCCGCCGCCCCGCCGCACTGTAGACGCGCATGGCGCAGCGCACCATATCCTCACGCGCCGTTTCCTGTCGAAGCCCCGACTCCGCCAGCCAAATCGCCGACTGCAGATCGTTTTCTTCTAGAGCGGCATTTGCTCCCTTAATCATGCAATCGATGTACTTTGACTGCATAATGCGCCGCATGCGCAAAAAGTAGGTGGGATTACAGCCATTGGGAACATACAGCGGTCCGGCATAAAGCTGCTCAATCTTAAGGCACAGCTCAACTAAATGGGGCCCGCGCGCACCCGTGCGATTTCCCAAAACCTCGCGGCTTATCTGGTCGAACAGCCGTACATCGGTCTTGACGTAGTCGCTGTTGAGTCCGATGCATTCATTTTGGATGAGCACACACGACTTGCCATCCGGCGTCGGCCCCAAAGCCGACCGCAAGCGCGATATCGTCGAGTACAGGTTGTTGCGGGCGCTATTGAACTCGGCATGGGGCCACAGCTCCATGGCCAGCGTCTCACGATCGACGAGCGCATCCATGCCCAGTGCAAGCCGCTCGGCAAGCGTCGCCGCCTTCTTGCGGCGCCACATTTTATCCGTGATGGGAAACCCGTCGCGCTCGGCACGAAACGCACCAAACATGCGAATCTCGATATGGTCGATGGTATCGACGGCTTCAACCTCGCCGGCCTGGAACAGGCACTCGCCCTCCCCTTCCAAATCGTCGCGCAGCGAGTACCGCGACAGCTCGCGCACGGGAAGCTTCTTGCGTATCCTGCCCGCCGGCTCGCCCAGACAATGCATGGCAAGGCGCGCAAAGAGCCGATACGATGGCTCTAGAATCCCCGCACGATTCATGGACATCCAGGCCGCAAGATCGCTATCTCGACCCGCACAGGCCAAATGCAGCGCCACCATCCAGGCTTCTGCTCCACCAACCTGCGTCTGGCTTATATCGAGTAGCTCCGCTTCCTCGCGCACCGAAACCATCGATGTATTTCGCAGATACGCTGCGCGCTCCAGCAGCAATGCGTTATCGCGCATGTACGCAATCGACTCCTCGGCAAGTTTGAGCACTTGGACCGCACGGAACTTTGCATTAACCGGCCGTCCCTCTGCCAGCGACTGCCAGCCTTCTAACAACAGGCCAAACAGCTGAATCTGGTTGTCGCGCATGCGCACGGCAAAACGATCGAGCTCGTTGAACGCCGCATCGTCGGTTACCGGCAAGCCGGAAAGGAGCCGCCGTGCCGCCAACACCATGCGCACCCAGATAGCCATCGCCTTAAGCCCACGTACGTCGAGCGCCTCCCGCACCACCGTCATCTCGTCGTCGCGCTCGTCGGTTCCCGCAAACGACCCGTCAAAGAGCTCCACCAGCATACTATCGGCCCGTATAACAATCCCCGCGATGTCGAGCTCGCAGTCGTAGGCCTTGCTCGTTTTGAGCTGCTGTAGAACGTCGCCGTCATCTCCCCGTTCGGTCAGGCATCGCTTGACCTCGATATGCGCAGACAACATATCGAGTGCGGTATGGGATGTCTCGATTTCTGGCACGGCCAGGTTCGTAGGGAGCCCAAGCCCGTTGTCCCCATAGCAAACAGCCGTCAGTGTCTGGGCCACCCTCCATGAAACAGAGTCTATTTCGCAGGCCGCCCGTTCGCCCCCGCGCTCGATAACCGATGCCATATAGCGAGCGAGCTTTGTATTGGACACGCTGACCGCTGCCAGATATACGCCGAGCGCCTCGGCAGGCGTTGGCTCTGGAGCCGGATCGTCGGCATCGATCGTGCCCAGCGCTGCTCGGCAGATATCGGCCCCGTGCCCCGTCAGAGCCAGATCGACCCCATACTGCCCAGCGAGTTCAAGGACCGCTTCACGGTCCAAAAAGGCGTCCGCCAGGCCCATCGCCGCATCGCATCGGCCCGCCTTAAGCAAAATCCGGGCCGCCCTCGGAACAAGTTCGGGGCGAACCTCGGCCACCAACTTACGCAAACGCAAGCGTCCGTTATCCTCCGTGCCCAGACACGTAAAACTCCGCTCGGCGGGATCCAAGCCAAAGATCGGGTAGTCGCGTACAAAGTAGGACTGGTCGACCATCGACAGCCTCACCCCGCAAGCCTCGAGTTCTGCGATATTGCCCTCGCCCATCAAAACCATGAGACATGCCACGCAAAACAGCGCATTATTGTCGAGCGAAGCCAGATCGGCAAGTGCCGCGCCATATACGTTGACAATCTCGTTTTCGAGCAGGCCGGCTACGTCGCCTTGGCCATACAGACCCGTCTGCAATGCCGAAACGAGCTCGGGCACGCCCTGCGTGAGCTGATAGAAGTCGAGCGATGTGCTGATCGAAAACGCCGATGCCCACGCCGAATACTCATAGGCATGCACCTTGAGCATCTGCGCATTGATCTTAACCGAATCGCCCAGCCCATGAATCAGCTGACGATTTGAAGGACGGCAGGAGATAAAGACCCCAACCCCCATAGCGCGCAGGCCGCGAATCCTGTCGATGAGGTCTTCGGTATCGTGCTGATCGAGGTTTGGCACATTATCAATCGCGATAAGGGAGTGCGGTTTGTCTTTGAGTTCTTCGGTAACCACCTCGAGCTGCATAAACACCTCGCGCCCAATGGCGCGATCGGCCTCGATAATCCGCACGGGGCCTCGCGTTGGGTCGCATTTAACCTCATGGGTGTACTGCAGCAGCACCGAGGTCTTCCCAAACCCGTCGGGCGCATAAAGAACCACGATGCCGGCCTTTCGGCCCTTGGCGATAAGCTCATTCATCAAGCGTTCGCGTCGCACCATATAGCCTCCGCCCAGCGGCATCAGCTCGAGGTCGTCTATACCGCTCAAATCGTTTACCATGCCCGCTCCTCAACTCGACCGTATGGACACTGTAGCCGCAAGACCATACAAGCCGCGCTATGAATAGAGCGACCTTGTGTTTTAGGTTGTCTTTTGGTACGCAAGCGGCAAGTTTTTGTACAGCGAGGGCCGATTGTTATTAATCCCCCGACTAATCGGTCTTTAAGCAGGTAAATGAGCTTGTCAGCTTGTCCCATCTAAGCGGCAGTGTAACGCAGATGAACAAGGTTCAGCCATGTCATTCAACTCGCCTAGCACCCGCTACCGTCTACGACCTTCTAGTGGCATTTTTGCATAGAATCTGGTATAGAATGAATCAAGCTGTTGGACATCCGGCATTCGTCAAGCTTGCGGCAAGTTTTTGGTCAAGTGGACAGAAAGGGATAGCAAAAAGGCCCCCGCAAAGCGGAGGCCTTAGGCAAGGCTATGTCGAGCTGCAGGATTCGCGCTACTCGCAGAGCGAAAGGGCGGCCTCGTCGGCAACGACAACGCAGTTAGTGTGCAGCTGCAGGATCGAAGCCGGGCACTCGGGCGTAACCGGACCATAGCACATGTCATGCACGGCCTGAGCCTTGGCCTCGCCGTTGGCGACGACCAGGATCATGCGGGCATACATGATGGTCTGGGTACCCATGGTGTAGGCCTGACGGGGAACATCGTCGATGCTGTCGAACAGGCGGCTGTTGGCCTGAATGGTGCTCTCGGTGAGGTCGACGCAGTGCGTGCCCTTGGAGAAGTGGTCATCGGGCTCGTTGAAGCCGATGTGGCCGTTGTTGCCGATGCCGAGCAGCTGCAGATCCGGGTAACCGGCGGCGGCGACGATCTTGTCGTACTCAGAGCAGGCAGCGGCGGCGTCGGGGTTGGAACCGTCGGGCACATGCGTGTTGTTCAGGTCGATGTTGATGTGATCGAAGAAGTTCTCACGCATGAAGTAGTGATAGCTCTGGGGATCGTCGTGCGAAAGGCCGCGATACTCGTCCAGGTTATAGGTGCTGACCTCGGCAAAGTCGACGTCGCCCTTCTTGTACCAAGCAGCGAGCTGCTTGTAGGCACCGATCGGGGTGGAGCCGGTGGCAAGGCCCAGTACACAGTCGGGCTTGAGGATAACCTGCGCCGAAATGATATTAGCGGCCTTGCGGCTCATATCCTCGTAGTCTTTAGCTTTAATGATCTTCATTACGCGTCCTTTCTCGTACAAGAGAGGCAAGGCTCCCTTACAAGCACTTGCCCGCGGCCCGCGTCGGCCGCAACCAACGTGTGCGGCCACCAGGGCGAGGTCGCGTAATGTATGCGTCTCGTGTCTAACCGCGTCGAGGCCCCTGCCCGTCCACGGTGACCCAAAGCCTTTTAGCTTCGGACAAATCCCATCTTGCCACGGAGGGCGTCCTCTTTCAAGGGCGCCCTCCGTAAACGTGTTTGAATTGTAGGCTAATGGCCACGTGCACTTGCTAGCGCTCGCGAGCAACGATGAGTTGGTTCATCTCTTCGACATGCACACCAACGGAGCCTTTGATGCTCGAGAACTCAACGGAGTTGCATACCAAGATGGGAACCGTCACGTCGTAGCCCTCGGCAGCAATTGCCTCGCGATCGAACTCAATGAGTACATCACCCTTATGGACGATGTCACCCACTTGCGCATGTACGGTAAAGTGCTTGCCCTCGAGCTGAACAGTGTCCAAACCAACGTGGATGAGCACGTCCAAGCCATCGACCGTGTTAAGCGCAACGGCGTGTCCCGTGGGAAAAATGGCCTCGACCTTGGCATCTGCCGGCGCAATCACGCGCGTGCCGGTAGGCTGAATCGCCACGCCCTGGCCCAAAAGGCCGGTGGCAAACGTCTGGTCATTGACCTCGGACAACGGAATGACATCGCCCGAGATGGGAGCATCCAGCGTAAGGACTCGACCACGCATACCAAAAGACCTTAGGACTTTAGTGAACATGCTCCCCCTCGGACATACCAATCAATCAAAATAACCTTAACAGTTTACCACTTGGCAACGGTTTTTGACCATTAGGGAAGTTCGCGCTTGACAACCTCGACGATGTCGTCGACAACGCGCTGGGTCAGCTCGTGCGTCTCGGCCTCGGCCATCACACGGACCAGCGGCTCGGTACCGCTCGGGCGCACCAGAATGCGGCCGCGGCCGTCAAGCTCCTTCTCGGCAGCAGCGACGGCATCCCAGATGGGCTGGCAATCGTCCAGGCCGGCCTTGTTGTCGGAATGCACGTTGACGAGCACCTGCGGGTACTTCTTCATGATGCCGGAAAGATCGGTGAGGGTACGACCGGTGCGCTTGAGCACGGCCAGCAGCTGCAGAGCCGTCACCAGGCCGTCGCCGGTGGTGTTGTGCTCCAGGAAGATGATGTGGCCGGACTGTTCGCCGCCGATGACGGCGCCGTCCGCGAGCATGCGCTCCAGAACGTAGCGGTCGCCCACGGCGGTCTGGACCATCTCGAAGCCCTGCTCCTTCATAGCGATGGAGAAGCCCAGGTTGCACATGACGGTCGAAACGATCTCGGAGTTAGCGAGCTTGCCGCGAGCGGCGAGGTCAGAACCGCAGATAGCCAGGATGTAGTCACCGTCGATCTCATTGCCCTCGCTGTCCACGAACAGTACGCGGTCGGCGTCGCCGTCGTGGGCCAGACCGATGTCAGCATGGGTGCGCAGCACGAGCTCGCGCAGGGGCTCGAGGTGCGTAGAGCCGCACTCAACGTTGATGTCGGTGCCGCAATAATCGGTGTTGATGGCATGGACCGTAGCACCCAGGCGCTGCAGCGCGGCGGGCGTGGTCTGGCAAGAAGCACCGTGGCCGCAGTCGACGGCAACGACCAGGCCGTCGAGCCTCAGGCCATCAAGCGTATCGATGGCGTGGTCGACGTATGCCTTGCGAGCGTCCTTCATCTTGATGATGTGGCCCACGCCGGCACCGGTCGGCAGCGTGTCGGCAGCCATGGCTTCCTCGGACATGACCCAGGCGCTGATCTCTTCCTCGACAGCATCGGGAAGCTTCATGCCCTTGCGGCTAAAGAACTTGATGCCGTTGAACTCCGGCGGATTATGCGAAGCGGAGATGACGATGCCGCCATCGAGCTCGTTTTGGACGGTGAGCAGCGCCACGGCCGGCGTGGGGATAACGCCGCAGCAGTGCGGGCGGCCGCCCTCGGCCATAATGCCGGCGGTCAGAGCGCTCTCGAGCATAGTGCCCGAAAGGCGCGTGTCACGGCCGATGCAGATGTCCGGACCAAGAAACTTGGTCGCCGCGCGGCCCAGGCGAAACGCGAGGTCGCACGAAAGATCGGCGTTGGCGACGCCACGAACGCCGTCGGTACCGAAGATGTTCTGGGGCATAGGATCGCTCCTTCCCTAGCAGGCGATATGCAACCGCCCGCCCTAGTCGAAAAAGAAAAGCGGGACCCGCCGAGGAATCGGCAGGCCCCGCTTGTACATTGTATCTCGAAAGGAGATAAAACCTTAGCGCTTGGAGAACTGGGGAGCGCGGCGGGCCTTCTTGAGGCCGTACTTCTTGCGCTCGACCACGCGAGCATCGCGCGTAAGGAAACCGGCCTTCTTGAGGTCAGCACGGTAGTCGCCAGCGTTCAGAAGAGCGCGAGCGATGCCCAGGCGCAGAGCGCCGGACTGACCGGAGATGCCGCCGCCATCGCACAGAGCGATAACGTCGAACTGACCGGCGGTGTCGGTCACCTTGAAGGGAGCAAGGGCGTTCTCAACGAGCTGATGACGGCCGAAATACTGCTCGGCGTCACGCTTGTTGATGGTCACCTTGCCGGTGCCGGGGACGAGACGGACGCGGGCGACGGCGTTCTTACGACGGCCGGTACCCTGGTAGACAACGGTGTTCTCAGCCATCTTTAAGCCTCCAGCTCAATCTTCGTGGGGTTCTGGGCAGCATGCGGATGCTCGGCACCAGCGTAGACCTTAAGCTTGGTCATCTGGGCACGGCCGAGGGTGGTCTTGGGCAGCATACCGCGAACGGCGCGCTCGATGACCTTCTCCGGGTGCTTCTCCATAGCCTGGCGGAAGCTCTCAGCCTTGAGGCCGCCGTTGTAGCCGCTGTGGCGATAATAGGTCTTCGTGTCAGCCTTGTTACCGGTAAGCTGGACCTTATCGGCGTTGATGACGACAACGAAGTCGCCGCAGTCGCTGTTGGGCGTGAACTGGGGCTTGTTCTTACCGCGCAGGATCATTGCGATCTGGGTGGCAAGACGGCCCAGGACAGCACCATCGGCGTCGACGAGAACCCAGTTGCGCTGGACCTCGCCCTGCTTGGCGTAGTGAGTCGATTTCGAAATCACTTAGACTCCTCCATGTACAGTACGTGTTGTTACAGAGATTCACGGGGCTCTGCAAGTAACCCGTCCATATTACCCCGCTCGCCGTACGAGTCAACAGGTATTTTGGCTCCGACCAGAGTTTCTGCACATGTCATTCACGAGCCGTGATTTTCCCAGCTCTTTAGCTGTTGTCATTTTTTGAGGGTTCGCTATCGCTAGCGCTCAACGAACTCTTGGATTTCCGTGAGCAGGCGCTTTGCCTCCTGACGGCCCTGGATATACAGGTCCAAAAGCTTTGCCGGATCGTGCTCGACATGGCCGACCTCGACCGGCTTTTGCGGAGCGACGACCAACGCACGGCCCTCGCGCTCATACTTCCACAGGTGCATACGCTGGATGTTGTAGCGGTCGTGGCGCGTCTCGATTCCCTCGAGCAGATAGGGGTAGTCGGCATAGCGGGCGCGCGCGGCAGGCATAAACTCGTAAGGCTTTTTCTCATACGAACGGTCCTGCGTGACGATGACGACTGCACGGTCGAAGCCCGCCTCCTCCAGCACGTGCTCGATGGGGATCGAATCGGCCACGCCACCATCGACGTATTTGTGCCCGTCAATCTCGACCGGCGGCGTCACCAGCGGCAGCGACGTCGATGCGCGCACGGCATCGAGGTCAAGTACGGCGCTTTTGACCGGAAGGTACGTGGCGGTTCCAAAAAGCATGTCCGTCGCGACGGCGTACATCTCGATGGGGCTCGCGTCGAACGTCTCGTTGTCAAAGGGATCCAAGCGGTCCTGGACATCGTTGAAGATAAAGTCGTAACCCACAATGGAGCCCGTGGACGCAAACGATGCGGCGCCCATGAAGCGGCTGTCGTTGCAGAAAGCCAGGTTGATGCGGTTGGCACGGCCGATCTGGTGCGACTTGTAGTTCACGCCGTTGAGGGCGCCGGCCGATACGCCATATACCGCCGGAATCTCGACGCCAGCCTCCATGAGAACGTCGAGCACGCCCGCGGTAAACTGCCCTCGAAAACTACCGCCCTCCAGGACGAGCGCGACCTTGCCGGCGTTCTTTGCCTTATCTTCTGCAGTCATATTGACCTCCTGCGATTGCGTTTTGGCCTTCTTCTACCCAGTTTTGGGATGGCGAGCGCGCAGGTTTTGGAGTTGAGGGGGCGGGACGATCAAGCCAACCCCCAAATTGACTGCTCCACAACGATCATGAGCGGCCGTTGGGAAAGCGCGTCCCGGTCTCAGAGCAAATTCCGGGTCGCAGTTTCCGCTTGAGGTGCCATCCGGAAACTACGTCCCAGTCTGAGCGCGGATTCCGGGATGGACTTTCCGCCTGGGCCGCCATTGGGAAAGCGCGTCCCACTCTGCGTCACTGAGGCGTTTTCTTTACGCTCGCGCCCTGCACGGAGTTCGATTCTCCGCGGTACGGGGGGGGATCCGTTGATGCGGCGCATGGCCGGCTGAGATTCGATAAACATCGCATCCATATTGAGCTGATAGTTTGCGCGGAGAATCCGCGTGTTCGCTTCGCGAACCCGCACCGGCTTCGGCCGTCTGCCGGCGTCCTCGCCCGCGGGCTAAAAACGCTTACGCGTTTTCCTAACGCCCGCGCCCTGCACAGAGTTCGATTCTCCGCGGTACGGACTAGAAATAAAAAGGCAGGTAGATACGAATATCTACCTGCCTGTTACTTATGGTGGAGGCGCGGAGAATCGAACTCCGGTCCACGAAAGCCCCCTGATTGGCATCTCCAAGCTCAGTCGCTGGTTTAGTCTCGGACGCTTTGCGCGCAGCGACACGCTCGCGGCGTCCTAACCGGTTCGGTCTTAGCCTGCGCCATACCGATTACGTGCGCAGGAGCATTCCCCTAACATGACGTCGCGCCGGTGTCGGGGAAATCACCGGGTTGACGCGCCGCTATAAACTAAGCAGCGAGAGCCATAGGCTCAAAAGAAGAGTTGTTGTCAATTCAATTTGACGGTACCCCTGTTTAACGAGGCGAGGAGACCTCGACTTGCTTCCTCTCTCAGAGCTATCGTGTCGAAACCAGTCGCCCCCGATGTCGGGAAAGTCTGGATGGCATCGGGCCTGCAAGCACCCGATAACCGTCGACTTTTCAAAGAACATGCGGGGCGAGCCCCGCTTGTGGAGTGTTATCTTACCACGTTCTGAAAGCGGACAGCTGTTCTATGCACGAGCTGTGAAGACCCCAATGTGCGCCGCACTTCGCACTTTTGCTACCGATCGCGTCACGTATATTTTCGCCAAGCAAAATTGACCCGTCGAAAGGACCGTTATGGATACCAAGCAGCAACTCGTCAATGCCCTCGCAGGCCTGGGCTCAACCATTACCGAAGCTATGGATGTCATCGAAGGCTTTGTCCCCTGCGGACATCCCGCCCTCACGGTATCGAACGCACTCGTCGCGCTGGACGCTAACGATGATGCGGCTCTCGCCCAGCAGCTTGAGACCGTCGAGGGCTTTATCGACCACGTGAGTGAAAACCGCGGCGTGGCCGCCTACCACGGCATCGAGGTCGAGCTCGCGGGTCCCAAAGCCGATTTGCTCGCAGCAATCCGCGAGGTAGGCGCCCTTATGCAGACCGCGGGCGTCAAGAACACCCAGGTCAACGAGTGGGTCTACCGCAGTCTGGCAGCACTAAACGATTCCGACGAAAAGGCAGCCGAGCAGCTCGCAGAAAGTCCCGCCATTAAGGCCGAGCTTTTGTAAATTGCAAACGCGGGTCCCTTGGCGCATCGTCGTCCAAGAGGCCCGCAAACAGTTCGCGTTAACCGATAGCCGCGCCGCCGCGTTCGGCCAAAGCAAGAATCGGCATCATTTGGCGCGGCGTCTTTGCTGCAAGATCGGCATGTTCGAGCAGCTTACGGTCGTTGGTCACCAAGTAATCGACCTGTGCGCGCTTGCACGCGGCGAGCACCAAGTTGTCCTCGTAATCGCGATGGAGCGCTAAGTATTTGTCGGCCAGCCAAAGGTCCGACGCATCTGCACCCACGGCCGTGGCGTTTTCGGTCATGTTCCGAACAAACGCCAGCGCCGCATCGCCAATTGCACGGGCAGATGCCTCGTCGAGTGCTCCCCCGCTGGCAAGAACGCTGCGCTTCAGCTCGTGTTGGACGACGTACAACACGTCCTTAGCGATATGCACCGGGAAGAACAGCAACGCCCCCGTCTCCGTCGCCTGTCCAATAAACGCACGCGCGGCAAGCGACTCGGCATGGTCGACGCAAAACGAATCAACCCATACGTTGGCGTCCACCATGATCTTGAGAGGCGCCCCACTCACTGGATCATCCCCTTTTGGCGATAATGCTCATCCATGGCTTCGGAATAGATTGCGTCCCAATCGCGATCGTCGGATACGGGCGACGTAGCGATGCCCAAATCTGCATAAAGCCGGTCTGCCGCTGCCCACGACGCGGCGAACGGAGTATTGGGCGCGACGGTCTGCTGCCGGTCGTCGACGGCCGCAAGCACTTCCTCGCACTGCCCGCCACCCTGCGCGACCTTGGCCACCACCTTTTTGATGAGCTCGGGCAGTGACCCGCCCGAAAGCCGCAGCGCTTCCTCGGCACGGTTCTTAACCTGGCGATCCACGCGAACGTTCACCTGCGCCATGTCGCTAACAGCACCCACGTCGATCCCGCTCCCTTCAATTGCTAGCCATGCTAGCACCACTATATAAAGAAGCTAGCAAATGGTCAAATGCAAAAGGCCTGCGCCCAGACGACATCGATGCCGTCTGGGCGCAGGCCAGATAACGTGGGCGAACACGTCTGCTAGCGCAGATATGCCTTCGCGTTGCCCAGGCTGTAGGCGATCGTTGAGCCGTTGTGCAGCAGTGACGACGTCTGCGGAGTGATCATGCCGGTAATACCCAATGCCAACAGCGCCGAGTTGGTGAGCATCACCTTGGAATACGAACTCGTCAGACGGTCGATAAGCCCCTGACTCATGCGGCGCAGGCGCACGATCGCGGCAAGATCCGTATCGGTCAGGATGATGTCGGCGACCTCCTTGGCGATGTCGCTTCCACCGCCCATGGCCAGACCCACATCGGCCAGACCCAGCGCCGGTGAGTCGTTGACGCCGTCGCCCACCATGGCAACGTGGCGCCCCTCGCTCTTAATGCGCTCCACATACGCGTACTTGTCCTCGGGCAGCAGCTCGGCCTTAAACTCGTCGACACCTGCCTCGCGAGCAATGCGCTCGGCCGTACGCTCCGAGTCGCCCGTGAGCATGACCACGTGCTTAACGCCCAACGCGTGCAAGTCGGCGATGGCCTCGCGGACCCCGGGCTTAAGCGGGTCCTCGATACCGAGCACGCCCACAACGGTGCCGTCGACCGCCAGATACAGCGGCGACAGGCCCTGCATCTGGGACTCAATTCGCTCCTTAATGTCGGACTCGAGCTGCGCAGCCTCGTCCTCAAATACAAAGTGCGCGGAACCGATGATGGCGCGACGTCCTTCAATGGACGAAGCGATGCCGTGCGCCACGATGTACTCGACGGCAGCATGGCGCTCGCGGTGCTCGAGCCCGCGCTCGCGGGCGGCGTTGACCACGGCACGCGCCACCGGATGCGGGAAATGCTCCTCCAGGCAGGCAGAAAGGCGCAGAACCTCGTCCTCGCTCCAGCCATCGGTGGTAAGCACGCAGGCAAGACGCGGCTGTGCCTCGGTGAGCGTGCCGGTCTTATCAAACACAATGGTGTCGGCCTTGGCAAACGACTCAAAGTACTTCGCGCCCTTGACCATGACGCCCATCTTGGCGGCATCGCTCATGGCAGTCATGACGGCAACGGAACCCGTGAGCTTGAGCGCGCACGAGTAGTCGACCATCAGCGCCGCCGAGGTCTTGATGAGGCTACGCGTGGTGAGCGCAACCAGGCCCGCGAGCAGGAAGTTCCACGGAACGATCTTGTTGGCGAGATCCTCCATGTGCGACTGACCCTCGGACTTGAGCGAGTCGGCCGTCTGCACGAGCGAAACAATCGAGCGCAGCTTGGTCTGCGCCGTGTTGGCGCGCACGCGCACCAAGATACTGCCGTCTTCCACGACGGTGCCGGCGAATACATCGTCGCCCGCGCTGCGCTCGACGGCAAGCGGCTCGCCGGTCAGGGTCGCCTGGTTAACCATGGCGCTTCCCCGCTCGACCACGCCGTCGATGCAGATGGACATGCCGGTGCGAACGGCGACCAAGTCGCCAGGCTCAAGCTCGGTGGCGGCAACGCTCACCTCGGTGTCGCCGACCACTTTTTGCGCCTTGTCGGGAACGTCGAGCAGCGAGTTAATGAGCTCGTTTTCGCTCATGGCACGCGTGTAGTCCTCGAGCAACTCGCCCACGTTGAGTAGGAACATCGTCTGGCCCGCGGTATTGACGTCGCGCTTAACAAACGAGATGCCAATAGCCGAGGCGTCGAGCACGGGGACGGTCAGGCGCGGTTGCGCGAGCTCGTGGAGAGCGGCGCGCAAAAAGGTCATGTAACCGGCCACGACAAAGATGGCACGCAGCGGCGTAGGTAGGAACCAGCGGCGCGCGTAGTGGGCGCCGATAAGTGTGGCAAGATCCATGACGAGCTTGTGCTTGCGTGGCTCAAGCTGCATCACGTAACCCGTCTTTGCGTCGGCAATGGCCTGGGCATCGAGCGCACCCAAGGCGTCGAGCACGCCCGCACGACACTGCTCATCATATTCGAGCGCCATCTGGCCGATACGGCCATAAACGCGCACCTTGTGCACGCCGTCGATATCGCCGCTGAGCTTAAGAAGTGCATCGAGATCGCTCTCTGGCACAGGACCCGCCAATTGAAGACGGGTCCTGCCGGGGATCTCGTTAATAATCGAGAATCTCATAGTTTGTGCCTAGGAGCGTTACACGGCTGCCTCGTCAGCAGCGGCCTCGCTCTGGGTGATGTAGGCAGCCTCGGCAACCATGTCGTCGACATTGGCCTTGGCCTGCTCGACCATGTCCTGGTAGCAGTTCTTGACGCGCATACCGCACGCGATGCCCTGCACGCAGGCGTTCTTTACCGGGGCGCTGGTGAGCAGCTTGATGCCGGCCGTACCAAGCAGAAAACCGCCACCGACAAGCAGGGTGTTAAACGTCGACTTCTTCATGTTGCTTCTCCCTTTTGCCGCACAAGCGCGGCATGGTGCCTTAGCACCCGAGTTCATTAGTTTGCTCGAGCACACTTTTGAGACTAGTTTAGTATAACTATTTGGTCAACTATGGCTAACTTTTGAAAACATGCGGTCCAGACCGCCCGGTACTCGGCGGTTCACCCACCACGACGCAAATCCGCACTCCCACGGGTATCCGCCCCCGCCCTTGCCACAGTCCTACAGCTGCCAGTCCGCCGACTCCTTTTGCAGCGCAACCATGCGGGCGAATTCTCCGCCTGCTGCCTTGAGCTGCGCCGGAGTGCCCTGTTCGGCAACCACTCCATCCTTGAGCACAACGATTTTGTCGGCATTTTCCACCGTACGCATACGGTGGGCAATAACGATAACCGTCTTACCTGCAAGCAGACGGGAGAGCGCCTGCTGCACCACGGTCTCGTTCTCCACATCCAAGCTTGCCGTCGCCTCGTCCAACAGCACGATGGGCGCGTCCTTAAGCAGCGCACGAGCGATGGAGATGCGCTGGCGCTCGCCGCCGGAGAGCTTGGAGCCGTTCTCGCCGATCATGGTGTCGTAGCCCTGCGGCATACGACTCACGAACTCATCGCAGTTGGCGGCATGTGCGGCAGCCAAGACTTCCTCATCGGTGGCATCACGACGCCCGAGGCGGATGTTTCCCATCACCGTGTCGTCAAAGAGCAGCACGTCTTGGAACACGATAGCGTAGTCGCACAGGAGTACCTCGGGATCGACGCCCGCAACATCCACACCGCCCACGGTAACCTTGCCCGCAGTGGCATCCCAAAAGCGCGCGGCCAGGCGGCTCACCGTAGACTTACCGGAACCCGAAGGACCGACCAGCGCCGTAACTTCGCCTTCCTTGGCGGTAAAGCTCACATCGGTAAGAACTTTCTCGCCGGCGCGGCCGTCCTCGCCCGCACCATAGCCAAATGCCACGTGATCGAACACCACATCGTGACCCGCGGGCTCAAATTTCTCGCTGCCCCGCGCCACAGGCTCTTCCATGATGGAACGCATGCGCTTGGCAGACGACTCGGCGGCAAACAGCTCGGACATTAACATTAACGCCTGGTCAAAGGGCGCATAGATACGGCTCACCATAAGCAGGAAGGCAAACATCACCAAAAAGTCGACCTGCCCGGAGGCGACCATCGCGGCACCCGTGACCAGCGTGGTGGCAATGCCCAGACGCAGGATGGCAAAGGCGGAGTTGACCAAAAGCCCGTTAGCGAGCTCGCCCTTGGTGGTCTCGCGCTCCTCGGCATCGATCACGGCGTTGAGTCCCTCAAGATAATGGGCCTCCTGGTTGGTGGCACGGATCTCGCGAACGCAGTCGAGCGTCTCTTGAATCGCCTCGGTAACCTTGACCTTCTCGGCGCGCACGCGATCGAACACCGGAGTCATGGGGCCGCGTGTTAGATACAGCACGGCAAAGGCCACGGGAACGCTCCAAAACGCCGCGATCGCCAGCTGCCAGCAAAAGAACAACGACGCCACGAACACAATGGCGCTTGCGATGATGGCACCCCAAAGCTCTCCCAGCACGTGGCTGTAGGCGTGCTCCATGGCCTGGACGTCACCCATGATAGTCTCGGTTAAATCGGCCAGATCACGACGACCAAAAAACGACAGCGGCAGTTTGCGCAAGCGCTCGGCGATCTCCATGCGCTGCTTGCCGCACTCCTCGTAAAAGATGCAGTAGGTGTAGTAATACTGCTGCCAGTTAGAGACAAAGAGCAACACAAAAAAGACCAGGAGGCCGCCCACGATCGACAGGGTATCCGGCAGGTCAGCCCCGCTGGCGAGATGCTCGACAAAGCCGGCCATAACCAGGAATAGAAAACCCATGCCGGCCATGGAAATAAGATTGGTGAGCGTGGTCCAGAAAATGCCGCGTTTTACGCCGGCGACGCCTTTATCGGATAGGAAATACTTCTTTTGGAATGAGGCGAACATTTAGGCCTCGCCTCCCTTCGTGACGGCGGCATCCGCGGTCGCAGCAGTAATCTTCCAGCTCGCGGCCTGCTCGTACTCGGCCCGCATCTTGGCATACAGGCCGTTTTGGGACAGCAACTCGGCATGGGTACCCGACTCCTGCACGCTGCCCTGGTTGAGCACCACGATTTGGTCTGCGCCCACTACAGTCGAGAGTCGGTGCGCGATCATAATGACCGTGCGGCCCGCCGCCAGCTTGCTAAAGGCGCGCTGGATGAGCGCCTCGTTCTCGGGATCGGCAAACGCCGTGGCCTCGTCGAGCACCACGATAGGCGCGTCTTTAAGGATCGCGCGGGCGAGCGCCACGCGCTGGACCTCGCCGCCCGAAAGATATGCTCCGCCGGCGCCGAGCATGGTATTGATACCCTGTGGGAGCTTGGCCACAATGTCGTCGCACTGAGCTGCGGAGAGGGCCGCACGCACTTCGTCGTCAGTGGCCGTAGGCTTGGAGGCGCGCACGTTATCGGCAAGTGTTTGCCGGAACAGCTGGTTGGTCTGGAACACGAAGGCGACCTGGTCCATAAGCTCGTGCGGATCCATATCGCGAACGTCCACACCGCCTACGAGCACTCGACCCGAGGAAACATCCCAAAAACGCGGGATCAGGCTTGCGCAGGTTGACTTACCGCCACCCGAGGGACCCACCAGGGCGAGAGTGCTACCAGCGGGAACGCTGAAACTTACATGGCTAACGGCAGGTGCCTCGGCGCCCTCGTACGTAAAGCTCACGTCCTCAAATCGCACGTCGCTGCCGGCAGGGTGCTTGGGTTGGGCGGGCACGGAGAGCTGCTTGGAATCCATGACGCTTCGAATACGAGCCAACGAATCGGCACTCATCTGAGAGGCCTCGCCCACAAACATGAGCTTGGTCATGGCCGTCGGTACCACGGCCGAAAATATCGCGTAAAACGTGAAGTTGGTCATAAAATGCGCGAAGTCCGTCTCGCCTGGCGCCAACAGCAACGCCACGGGCAACAGGAATGCCACAAGGCCATTGAGCGCGGTAAGGTTGAGCACCTGCGGACCTCGGCAGAACGTGCCCGCATAGTTTTGCGCCATGTCGGCGTATTCGGCGATCGCATCGTGGAAGGCCTTAAAGGAGTAGACCGTCTGCTGAAACACCTTGACCACGGGGATGCCTCGTACGTATTCGGTGCCGGTCTTGTTCATCTTGACCAGCGCTCCCATGTAGGCCTTCATGAACTCGGCGCCTTTGCCGCTCATCATGGTCTGTCTCTTATACACATCTCCGAGCCCACGAGACGGACTCCTATCTCG
>URLR01000023.1 GCA_900548815.1 uncultured Collinsella sp. | reverse complement strand
ACGAGATAGGAGTCCGTCTCGTGGGCTCGGAGATGTGTATAAGAGACAGGTCGATCGCCTCGTCCACCAGCGCGCGGCGGCGCTTGCGGTCGTTAACGTAGAGGCTACAGAAATAGTCGATGTTCTCGCGCACGGTAAGCTCGTCAAACACCGCAACTTGCTGCGGGACCACGCCGATGCGGCGCTTGAGGTCGTAGCGGGCGGGCGTCATGGGCTCGCCGAACAGCTCGATGGTGCCCTTGTCGTAGGCGAGCAGCTGCAGGATGCAGTTGATGGACGTGGTCTTGCCCGAGCCGTTGGGGCCCAGCAGGCCAAAGATCTCGCCGGGGGCGATGCTGAGGTTAAAGTGGTCAAGCGCGATAAGGTCGTCGTAGCGCTTGACGAGGTTTTCGACGTGGACGATGTCTGTCATGAGGCGGCCCTTCTGTTGATTGCGGCCCGGTGCGATTGCATCATCGCAGGAGCGGACGGCGCGTACCAGTGAGCTTTGTCACGAGTGCGGGGGCTCGGTCGCGTGGCCCGCTGACGCGACCGCCCCACCGTGCGGGAGGAATGTCACGGTTGCGCTAGGCGGCCCCTCCACCACGCGCAGCTTCGCGTACAATACCCGTATGAACAGGCTTTTCGACAAATCGATCGTGCTGGCGTGCTGTATTGCGGCCGCCATGGGTCTTGCCGTGGACGCTCGTCTGGTTGTGGCGTTTTGCCTTGGCATTATTGCCACCTCGCTGGCCGAGGTCGCACAGGGGAAACGCACCCGACGCGCAAGCGAGGCAGCGAGCTACGCCTGCATCATCGCGGCTGTCTTCGTGCCGCCGTTTGTGCCGTTTGCGCCTCTCGCCCTCTATGACATCGCGCGACGCGTGCGCCGCGAGCACGCCTGGGTCGCGTTGGGCATTGGCTCCGTCTTTGCCTTTGCGCTCGTCGCGGACCTTCGCGCCGATGCGCTTACCGCACGAACGCTCCTGCTGACCGCCATCCTTTCGGTTGCCGCCACCTTGCTATCGCTACGCACCGCCCAGTTGGAGCGCGAGCAGCGGCGCATGCGCCGCACCCGCGACGAGCTGCAGGAACGAGCCCTCGCGCTCGAGGCGCGCAACCGCGATCTTGCCGATCGCCAGGACTACGAAGTCGAGCTCGCGACGCTCGCCGAACGCGCCCGCATCGCGCGCGAGATCCACGATAACGTCGGGCACCAGCTCACGCGCGCCTCACTGCAGGCCGAAGCCCTACGCGTGGTCCACGCCGACGAGCCTGGCGTCGCCGCCGATTTCGCCGACGTTAAACGCACGGTTGACGAGGCGCTCCAGCTTGTGCGCGTCAGCGTCCACGCGCTCAACGACAATGCGACCAACCTCTCCGTGCAGCTCGAGCGCATCGTTGAAGGCGCACGCTCGGACGGCGGCCCGCAGATTGAGCTTGAAGTTTTGGCCGAGCATGCACCCGCCAACGTCGCCAACTGCTTTGCGGCGGTGCTGCGCGAGGCGCTTTCCAACGCCATGCGCCACGCTTGCGCCCAGACCGTCACCGTACGATGCATGGAGCATCCGTCGTTTTACCAGCTCATCGTTACCGATGATGGCGCGGACGCGACCCCGGCGAGCAGCAGCAACGTCGTAGAAGGCATGGGGCTCGCCTCCATGCGCGAGCGCGTCGAGGCGCTTGGCGGAACCTTCACCGCCGGCCTGCGCGCCGGCGCCCCCGGCTGGCGCGTGTTTGCCACCGTCCCCAAACAGCAAGGAGATGAGGACCGATGAGGCTCATCGTTGTCGACGACGACCGCTTAGTGGTCGATTCGCTCAAGATTATCTTGGGCGCCCAGCCGCAGATCGAGGTAGTGGGTACCGGCGCCAACGGCAACGACGCGGTTTCGCTCTATGCCGAACACGCACCCGATATCGCGCTGCTCGACATTCAGATGCCGGAACGCGACGGCCTATCGGCGGCACGCGAGATCCTTGAGCACGAACCCACGGCACGCGTGGTGTTTTTGACGACATTCTCGGATGACGAGTACATTGTGTCGGCGCTTAAACTGGGCGCCCGCGGCTACCTGATTAAAACCGATGTCGCCGCCATTCCACCAGCGTTGGCGCAGGTCATGGCTGGCAAGCGCGTGCTCGAGGGCAAGGCGATCGAGGACATCAACTTTGATGGGGCGGGCGTCGAGGCCGGCACGGCCCGCCGGCCCGCGGCCTTTGTCAGCCTGACCGACCGCGAGTTCGAAGTCGCCGAGCTCATCGCCCGCGGCCTCGACAACAAGGAAATTGCCGCCACCGCCTACATGGGCGAAGGCACCGTACGCAACCACATCAGCTCGATCCTTGCCAAAATGGGCCTGCGCAACCGCACGCAGATCGCCATCGCCTACCTGCGAGGGTAATTACCCAACGACCGACCGCCCCGGCATAGCAAAATGGCTGCTGCCGATTTAATGCCATTTCAAAACTATGCCGGTTTACGGGGCCAGACTCAGGACCCCCATCCATACCCGCGTTTTCTGCAAAATGACGGCTCGTCTACCTGCGGTTTTATTTTCACGAATATCGGCATGGTTGGGGACTCGTAACTCAGCCCCGTAAACCGGCATAGTTTTGTTCGGGCGGCCCTGCACGAGTGTCTCCGCCAGCCTCGCGGGACCAAAATGAGCCGTTTTCCTCCGTCCCCAAGGGATCAGCCGAAACCGCCCGCCACGAAATCGGCCCATCTACTACGTTTGACTCAATACCCCTGACCATACCTTCGTTTTGAACAAAACCGCAGGCGTTCTACCTGCGGTTTTGTTTTTGTGCTTTTCGGCATGGTTGGGGGTAAGGGGCTAAACGTAGTAGATGGGCCGGTTTCGTGGCGCGCCCTCCTCCCCAACGCACAAAAGCGCCACCACGGAGGAGGGAGATACCTCCGTGGCGGCTGGGGCTGGGGGTGGGGCTATGTTCTGGCTCCCCGCCGGCCGCCCGGGGCCTTCTGGCCCCGGGCGCTGCCAGCGTGCCTAGCGCTTACGGATACCCCAGACCAGGGCTCCGACGCCGGCCATGGCGATGACAAATGCCATAAGCAGAGCGGCAGCCTGCTGGTCGCCCGTGGTGGGCAGGAAACCCTTGACCGTCTTGACGATGTTCGTCACGGTCTTGGGCGTACCGGGATCGGGTGTCGGCGTAGGAGTCTCGGGCTTCTTGTACGTGTTGTTGAACACGATACCCTCGACGCTCCTGTCGCCCTTGGTAAAGGCGACGTTCGCCTTGAGGTTGCCCTCGCCGTCATCGACCACGTTGACGGTCGCGGTAAAGACGGACTTGTCGTAGGTCATACCGGCCTCGTCGCCCTTGACCTCGCTGATGGTATAGACGTGCGTACCGGGCTCGTCGTACTCGAACTTGTCGAAGTTGATCTTACCGTCGGCATCGTTGGTGACGGTGGACTCGATGTCCTCGCCAACGAGCTTAAAGCTAAACTCGTCCTTCTTGAGCTCGCGTCCCTCGAGCACCTTGATAGCGCCGATGGAAACCTGCGTAGGCATGGCGTGATACTTGTTGGTAAAGCCAGCCGACTCGGTGGTTCCCTCGAGCTTGTGCGTCGCGGTCAGCGTGCCGTCGCCGTTGTCGGAAACGGTGGTCACGACGGTGTAGGTCGTGCCGTCATAGGTGACGCCCTTGTACAGGCCGAGCGCGTTGGGGCAAGACTCGCGCAGCGTGTACGTGTGCGTGCCGGGTACCTCGTAGCGGATCGGGCTCAGCGTCACAGTGCCGTCGGCGTCGTTGGTACCGCTGGCGACAACCACGCCGTCCTCGAGCAGCTCAAACGTGAACTCGCCAGCTGCAAGGTCGCGGCCGGTCAGACGCTTGACCGTCTTGACCTGATCGGTCACGGAAGAATCGGTGGGCGTCACGCCATAGGTGTTGGTGAACGTGAAGGCCGCACCGTCATCGCCGTCGCGCACGGCACTTAGATGTCCGGCACCGTCGTCAGTCACGGTATAGGAAACCTTGCGCGTGGCGTTGGCGTCGTTGGTCACGCCAGGGGCGCTACCGGACTCGGTCACCGTGTAGGCAAAGGTGTGCGAGCGCGGGGCGGTGGGGGCTGTGGGCTCGGACTCGTCGCTGGGCTCATCGGCGTTGGCATCAACGTCGGCGTCGGCCTCTTCAGCCTCTGCCTCGTCGGCCTCGACCTCGTCAGCTTCGTCTGCCTCGGCCCTATCGGTTGCATCGTCCGTCACGCCCAGGGCGCGGTTGAGGTCCTCGAGCGTAAAGTGGATCTTGCCAAAGTCCACGTTACCGGCTGCGTCGTTGGTTACGGTCGTGCGCTCGGGCATCGGGGCACCTGCCTCGTCGGCGGTCACGGTAAAGGTGAACTTACCCGTGATGTCGGCCGGGGTCAGGCCCTCGGCAACCTGGAGCTTCTTAGTACCGGTGAGCGCGGCATCCACGGCGTCGGCGCCGTAGACGTTCTCGAACAAGGGCTCGACGCCGCCGTAGTCGACCGTCGCCGTCAGGGTACCGTCACCGTTGTCGACGACGATAACCTTAAAGCCAAAGCTCCACGTTGTAGCGGAAACGCCATTCGGCAGCCCGAATAAATCTTCGTAGGCCGTGTAGTTAATGGTCCAGGCAAGCTTGCCGTCCTTATCGGTACGATAAGCAAGCCCAGCAGCCTCAAGATTAGCAAGCATCTTGGTGTCGTAGTGCAGCGTATCAAAGCTCACGTGCCCGCCGATATTGGGCTTGAGGTTTTCGTATGCCACAAGCTCACCCTGATAGGCGATGCCGAACCAGAACTCGCCGTCGGCCATCGGGCGACCGGTCAGAGTCTTGGTGGCAACGACCTGAGCAGCGGTGCCACCAGGCGTGTTGGTCGTAGCGCTGTAACTGTTGTGGAACGGCACCAGGGCCTTCTCGACCTTGTTCTCGCCACTCTTGTGGACCGTCTCATGCGTGCCCTCGGGACCACCGGAAACGGTCGTCGTAGCAGTGAGCGTACCGGCGGTGTCGTCGACGATGGCGATCGTCACCATGCGTACGGCGTCATCGTAGGTGTAACCGGGCTGGCCGTCGTTCTTTTCGGCCACGGTGTACTTGAAGGTCTTGCCGGCGTCAGCTTGCGTAAATTTAACCTCATGACCAGCCAGAATGTCGATCAGTCCGACCGTTCCCTCTATCGTTGCGGGGGACTTGAAGTTGTTGGCTCCGGGCAGCAGGCCAAGCGCGTTGGCCGAGGCCTCGTCGGCAGGCGTCACGGTAAACGTGAACTGGCCCTCGGTCATAGGACGTCCGGAGAGGCTCTTGCTGAGCTTGAGGCCGCCGGCCGCGGTGTAGTTAAGCTCAGTGCGGTACGCGTTGGTGAAGCGGCCGCTTTCCTTCTTGGTGACGTTGGCGGTCAGCTTGCCCTCGCCGTTCTCGGTCACGGTCACTTCGGCGGTCGCGACATGTCCGTCATACGTCATGCCCGCCGCGTTGCCCGCGTTCTCGCGGATCTCATACTTGTAGGTTCCGGCAGCCGTGTAGCGGATCTTGCCGAAGTTGATGGCGGCGATGCCATCCTTCGCGTCCTTCTTGCTCACGGTTACGGTTGCGGGATCGGGCAGTGGGGCGTCTTCGGGGGCGGTGATGGTAAAGCTGAACTCGTCCCCATCCGTCCAGTCGCGGCCGCTGATGACCTTGCCCAGGTCAAAGTCGAGCTCCGCATCGAGCGGGGCCACGCTGTAGGTGTTCTTGAAAGTCGCAGCCGTGGCGTCCTTCAGGACATGCTCGGCCTTGAGGGTGCCGTCGCCGTTGTCCGTGATGGTGGTCTCGATGGTGTACTTGGCGTCACTGTAGGTGATGCCCTTGCTGGTGGTTCCGCCCTTGATCTCGCGCAGCGTGTAGGCGTGCTTGCCGGGCTTGTCGTATGCGACCTTGCCCATCGTGATCGCGCCGTCGGCAGCGTTAGTGCCGGTAGCGACAACCTTATCGCCCTCGACGAGCTCGAAGGAGAACTCGCCTTCCTTGAGCTCACGCCCGGTCAGGACCTTGTTCGCGGTGATCTGGTCGGTGACGCTCGTCTCGACAGGCGTCACGTTATAGGTATTGGTGAACGTGAAGGCCGCATCACCGTCCGGCTTGCGGGATACGCGCAGATTCCCCTTGCCGTCATCGGTCACGGTGAAGGAAACCTCGCGCGACGGCTTAGCGTCGTTGGTCACGCCAGCGACCTCACCGGACTCGGTCACGGTGTAGGTAAAGGTGTGCTCGCGCTTCTCGGGCTTCTCACCCACAGCCTTGTTAAGGTCGTCGAGCGTAAAGGTAATCTTGCCAAAGTCGACCTTGCCGTCAATGTCGTTGTGCACGCTCGTGCTCGCAGGCATAGGTGCGCCCTCTTCACCGGTCACGGTAAAGGTGAACTTGCCGGTGATATCAGCCGGGGTCAGAGCGTCGTCAACCTGCAGATTCTTGATACCCGCAAGCGATGCCTCGGTAGCATTCGTGGTGTAGGCGTTCTTGAACTCGATGCTCTTGACGTCCTTGGCGTCCTTCAGCTCGTGCGTGGCAACCAGCTGGCCCTTGCCGTTATCGGCGATGGTCGTCACGATGGTGTAGACCGCGTCATCGTAGTCAATACCGCCGGAGTTGCCCTTAACCTCATGCAGCTTGTAGGTGTGCTGGCCGATCTCGGTGTACTTGATGGCACTGAACGTCACCTTGCCGTCGGCAGCGTTCTTAACGGTCTCGATAAGCTCAGAGTCCTCATCCTTAATCTCGCGCAGCTCAAAGCTGAACTCACCGACCGTAAGGTCGCGCCCGGTCAGAGACTTGGTCACGGCAATCTGACTGGTTACGCTGGACTCAACAGGATTCGTAGCGTAGGCGTTCTTGAACTCGGTCTCACCCGAGGTCGCCTTCACGTCAGCGCTCAGTTCGCCCTTCTTATTGGGCTTCACCGTCACGGTGATCTCCGCGACGTTACCGCTGTAGGCGATGCCGTCAATCGTGGTCCCGGCGTGCTTTTCACTGACCTTGTAGACGTACGTGCCAGGTTCGGTGTATTCGACCGTGCCGAAGTCGATGACAGCCTTGCCCTTGTCGTCCAGGTCAGCCTTGCGCACGATCGCAGTCGTAGTCGCAGGCATCGGGGCGCCGTTCTCGGACGTCAGGCCAAACTCAAACGCGTCAGTATCCCTCCAGTCGCGGCCCTCGAGCACCTTGGTTAGACCAAAGCTGGCTTTGGTGTTCACCATTGCCGGCGTCATGTCATACGCAAAGCTGATCTTGCCGTTGTTGCCCAGGTAGGAATTGACATGCGTCGCGGCCGCCTTGTCGGACATGTTGTTCCACTTGGGGTTGAGAACGTCGGTCGCGGTGCCAGTGTTGTTGCCGTCCACACTCTCCTTGGTGGTGTGGAGCTCGTCGATAAAGGCTAGGCGCGCGGTTCCCACGCTAAACGAAAGGTTGCCGCCCTCGTCGGCAACAATAGCGCCGTCAAACTTCGCAGCGTCGCCGCCGATAAACTCGATGACGGTGGTGGCGGGCTTGGCCTCGCCGTTCTCGCCCTGCTCCTCAAACTCATCCTTGTAGTAATAGGTGCCTTTCTCTGCCAGTGAATTCTTTGCGGGCTGTGTGCAGTCCTTGTCCGTGTAAATGGGAGTCTGCTTCTGGAAGTAGTAGTAGCGGTTGGTGTCGGCCGGCTCAAAGGTCGCAACCGTATCGCCCAACGCACCACCGCTCCACTTGTTCGCGTAGAAGCTCACGGTCTTGGTGCCGTTGGCAACAGCCGTATTGCTCTCGATGTAATCCTTGAGCCCCGTTACCTTCTCGGGCGTAAACAGGTTGTCGAGTGCGACCTTCTTCACGCTCGAGGCATACTTCACCTGGATGGGCTTAACGGTATCGACCGAAAGCTTGCCGTCTACGGTCTTAAAGTGACTCAGCGGAATCAACGACGCGGGAATGTTGACCGTTACGATATCGCCCTTCTGGGGATTGTCGTCGCCGGCACGCTGCGCGGTAATAAGCAGGTCTTTTGCCTTGCCATCGAACTCGTACGTATCGGTCTTGGTTTCTTTGTTGACCGTCTTGCTCGGATTGGTAAACGGCGTGCCGTTGATGACGACCTCGGTGAAGCTGTCGACCTGCATAAAGTCGCCCAGCTCGTCGGTAAACGTGATGTAGCCGGACTTGGTCTCGTCGTAGCCCTTATGGATTTCGGTCGGATAAGGCGCCTCCGATGTGATGGCCTGCGAGATGTCGTCGAAAACCTTCTTGAGCTCTTCGGCATTGGTCGCCGACTTGTAGTAGTCGGCGTTTTCCGCGCGTGCACCATGAGTATCCCATGCCGTGGCATTGGGGTAGTTGCTCGAAACGGCCTGCATGAACTTGTTCTCTTTTTGGCTTTTTCCCGAATCCTGGATACCAGCGCTGGGATCCGCGCCATCAAAGATGCCGATAGTATAAACGGTGGCCTTGCTGTCCTTCATGTTCTTGGCAGCCGCCACGGCAGCGTTAGCAACCGTAGGATCAAACTTGTCAATTTTCGTTGGCGTGCCGTCGGTAAAGAACACAACAATCTTCTTGGCGTCCGCGCGACCAGAAGTGATACCCTCTGCCAGCTGCAGACCATTGTCGGCGCGCGTTGCACCAGCGGGTGTAATCTGGGCAATCCTATGCTTAAGAGCTTTCACGTTGCCGCCGGAGCAATCGGTCAGGTCTTTCATAACCTGTGTGTAATTGTAGGTGTATCCTCCGTCACGATACGTCTCGTTGCCGATATTGTTGGACGTCTTGCCCGCAAACTTAACGATAGCAACCTTATGCTGCCTATCCACGCCCTCGATGCCCTCGTTTTGTTTGGCAATGGCGTCGATGAAGCTGCTGGCAGCGCTCTCCAGCGCATCGATGCGCCTGGTGGGATCTCCACCGCCCATCTCATGATCCATCGAGCCAGAGGCATCCAGCACCATCACGATGTCGAGCGGCGTGGTAACCGTCACGGTTGAATTAGACGTCGAGGACATCGCCGAAAGCGTGGTCAAAAAGTCCGACTCTTCGTTTTCCTCGGTTGCCTTGACCGTCTTGTCGGTCCAGATTCGACCGACGTTTTGGGTCGTTACCTTATTGCCACCGTGGCCTGCCGCCCAGATTTCCCAGCGACCGCTGGTGTCGGGGTCGGCGACCTTTCCGGTCATTATCGGTCCGTCCATTCCTGTGCTGGACCTGGCGTTGGCCTCGGGCAGCATGGCGAATGCTGCGGCTGGCAACACCAGCACTACGGCCAGTATCACCGCCAAGAGACCCCTCGTGTACTTACCCATCGTGTCTCCCTTCTCGCGGTCTCAGACCTTGCATCAGCCTAAAGTTACGAAATGAGACACAATTAGGGCAGGTGACACACGTTCCAGATTTGATTTTGGGCGTGAGACAAATGTCTCACCAAAGTTGAGACACGAGAGTTTTCGCAGGAAAACGGATGCGACTCGGAGCCAACAGGTCAAAATGATCCGTTTTCCTCCGTCCCCGGGGGATCAGTTGGTAACACTCGCCACGAAATCGGGCCATCTACTACGTTTGACTCGATACCCCCGACCATAGCCGCTTTTCATGAAAAACCGCAAGCGTTCTACCTGCGGTTTTCATTTCGCATTACTTGACGTGGTCGAGGACTGCCGCCTAAACGTAGTAGATAGGCCCATTTCGTGGCAGACGGGTCACGCGGCAGCCCTCGTGAGGCAAAAATGATCCGTTTCCCTCTGTCCACGGGAGATCAAGGGCTGCTACGGATATGGTGCTATTTCAAAACTATGCCGGATTACGGGGCTAAAGTCGGAGTCCTCATCCATACAGCCTTTTTTTGAAAAACGGCAAGCAGTCTACCTGCGGTTTTGTTTTTGGGATTTTCTGTATGGTCGGAGGTTCGCTATCCAGCCCCGTAATCCGGCATAGTTTTGTTCGCGACGGCACAACCGCGCGTTTAAGCGCGGGGCCGGTGGGGCATTTTTGCCCCACCGGCCCCTATTCCAGCGCTATTCCGGCTTGGTTTCTACTGTGGGAGTCTTGTCCGCTGCGACTGGGGTGCGGGCGGTGTCCATAGTCAGGCAGTGCTTGGGGCAGCTCTCGATGCACTCACCGCACACCACGCAGGCATACGGGTCGATCGACCACGTTCCACCCTTGCGATCGACCGCGAGCGCGCCCGCCGGACAGCGACGCGCGCACATACCGCAGCAAATGCACACGTCCATGTCGTTGACGATATGCCCGCGCAGGCGCTCGGGAGCCGTCAGCTTCTCCTGCGGATAGCACACCGTGACCGGCTGCTTGACCATAGAACCCAAGGCTGTCTTGGCAAATGTCAGCAAACTCATGCCGCGCCTACCTTTCCGTGCAGCTAATACAGGGGTCGATGGTCAGGATAATCATGGGCACGTTGGCAAGGAGCACGCCCTGCAGCGCATGTGTCAGACCCGCCAGGTTCTGCGACGTCGGCGTGCGCACGCGGAAGCGATCCAGGTTCTTGGTGCCGTTGCCGCGCACATAGTAATACGCCTCGCCACGCGGCTGCTCAATCACAACCTCGCCACGCGCGCCGTCGGCCGGCGTGAGCTTGGTGCGCCCGCCGATGCCGTCGTGCGGGATCTTGCCCACAAGCTCCTCGATGATGTCCATGGCCTGCGTGACCTCGGCACAGCGCACCTGGCAGCGGGCATAGCAATCGCCATCGGTAGCAACGATGGGCTCAAACGCAGCCAGATCCGCATAGGCGCCGTCGCCGAACATGCGCACGTCGTAATCCACGCCCGAGGCGCGACCGAACGGGCCGACCATCGACAGATTCAGCGCATCCTTCTCGCTAATCACGCCCACGCCATGCAGGCGCTCGCCGCAGCTGGCATCGTCCAAAAACGTATGCACCAGAGCCTCGTAGTCGGGGCGCATGGCGTCAAGCGTCTCGACAATGCCCGCCAGCTCGGAGTCCTCGATATCGTGCTTAAGGCCGCCGATCTCATTAATCGACAGAATCACGCGGCCGCCGCAAGTGCTCTCAAAGATCTTGAGAATCTGCTCGCGCAGAGTCCACGAACGATAGAACAGTGCCTCGAAGCCAAAGGCATCGGCGAGCAGGCCCAGCCACAGCAGATGCGAGTGGATGCGCGAAAGCTCGTGCAGAATGGTGCGGATATACTGCACGCGGTCGGGCACCTCGATTTCGAGCATGCGCTCGCAGGCGCTGGCATAGCCGTAGCTGTGGCCCACGGCGCAAATGCCGCAGATGCGCTCGGCGATGTAGCCAAACTGATGCATGTCGCGCTTTTCGGTGAGCTTCTCGAGCCCGCGGTGCACAAAGCCGATCTGCGGAATTGCCTCGATGACGCGGTCGTCCTCAATCACCAGGTCCAGATGAAGCGGCTCGGGCAGCACCGGGTGCTGCGGGCCAAACGGAATAACGGAGCGATGTGCCATGGACCTTACGCCTCCTTTTTCTGCTTGTCGCGGGCGGCCTTGGCGGCAAGCGCCGCGCGGACCTTGGCCGCTTTCTCGGGATCCATGGCGGCGAGCTTTGCCTCCATCTCGGCAGCCTTGAGCGCGGCCCTCGCAGCAGCTTCATCGTCCTGAGTATCGGAGCCGGCAGCCGCAGCGGGCTGAGCAGCGGCGCCCGCGGCGTCGCCGGCGCTCACAGCACCCTCCCCTGCAGCAGCCGCAACCGCGGCGGCCTTTTCGGCCGCGGCTTTGCGCGCCTTGGCCTCGGCGGCGGCACGGACCTTCATGGCCTTCTCGCGTGCGGCCTTTACCTCGGGCGTGATTACACTCATGGGCTCGGCGGTCGAGACCTGGTAGAAAAAGCCGTTAAAGTCAACCTGCATGTCGGTGATGGCAAGACCAAATAGGTCGTGGGCCTCATTTTCAAACGGGAACACCGCCGGATAGTACGAGCTGATGGACGGAATCTCCTGGTACTGATCAATTCCCTCAACCACCAGGTTCTCGATCGCATAGCTGCCGTCCTGCGCAATATGCTCCTGAGCAGCACGAACGTTGATAAACGTATAGACCAGGCGATACGATCCGTCGTCCACACAGCGCTCGGCGTGCATTTGCACAAAGCGCGCGCCGACGCCCTTGAGCGCCTGGACATGCGACAGAAGCTCGTCGATCCCAACGGTGGCATAGATAGCCTTTTGCATTACTCGGCCTCCTTTGCAGCGACGGGCGCTGCGGGTTTCTCGGCAGGCGCGTCACCGGCACCGTCAGCCCCGGCCCCAGCTGCAGCCACGAACCCGTCCTCGCCCAACTCGACGCCGCCATCCCAGGTAGCAGCGCCGCCCACGGTAAGCGGGTCACCGCCGGCGCGCATCACGGCCTCCTTCTGATCAAGGATGCCGCACGCCTCCACGATGGCATCGATCACGGTCTCGGGACGAATGGCGCACCCGGGCGCATACACGTCCACGGGAATCGCGCGGTCCACGCCGCCGATCACGTTATAGGCATCGCGGAACACGCCGCCCGAACACGCGCAAATGCCGCACGCCACCACGCACTTGGGCTCGAGCATCTGGCTGTAGATCTGGCGCACGACGGGCAGGTTCTGGGCATTGACCGACCCCGTCACCAAAAAGATATCCGCATGCTTGGGGTTGCCGGTGTTGACCACGCCAAAGCGCTCCGCATCGAACAGCGGCGTGAGCGAGGCCAGCACCTCGATATCGCATCCGTTGCAGCTCGAGCCGTCGTAATGAATGACCCACGGCGAGCGCGACATTTTATGATCCATGGATGCCGCCTCCTAAATAAACACGTCGACGAGGATGGGCATAAGGTTGAGCAGGCCAAACACCAGCGCCACGCCCCATCCGAGCCTAAAGCAGCTGCGCCAGGTGCTGCGTGCGAAGGTGTTGTCGATCAGGACCTCGACAAAATACGTCGCGGCCATCACGACCAGGGCTACAACCCAGCTCACGGGGTTGTCCCAGACAAAGAACATGCCCACCCACATCAAAAACAGCACGGTCTCGCACCAGTGCATAAGGGTCATCTTGGCCAGCGTGCCGCCGCTCATCTCGGTGGCGACGCCCTGGACGATCTCCTGATGCGCATGATGCGAGTACGAAAGGTCAAACGGCGACTTGCGCAGCTTGATGGTAAGCACCGCGAGCAACGCGAGGAAAATGGGCGCGCTGTGCACGATGATGGGGACCGACTGCCCCGTCACGGCGATGGAATCAAAGCTGTCGGTGGCAAGGTACAGGCCCACGCTCATCAGCAAAACGGCGGGCTCGTAACTCATAACCTGCAGTAACTCACGATCGGCGCCAACCTGGGCAAACGGGCTTTGCGTCGAGGCGGACGCCAGCACCACAAAGATCGCGGCGAGCGTCACCATAAAAGCGCACAGTAGCGTGTTAGAGCCCGACACAAAGATGCCGCCGCCCACCACGGTAAAGATGAGCGCGCACGCCATATAGGTATCGTCCATGGTGTTTACGCTGGCGGGGGCCTTGCGCAGCAGCTTGGCAACGTCGTAGAAGGGCTGCAGCAGGCGCGGGCCCACGCGGCCCTGCATGCGGGCGGACAGCTTGCGGTCGATGCCGTCGATCATGCCACCCACAAGCGGCGCCAGCAGGGCAAACGCCACGGTGCCAATAAATATGCCCACGACACCCGAGCCTTCAAAATACTTGCCGCGCAGCACCGAGGGCGCGCTCATGGCAAGTCTCTCGGGCCCAATCCACGCGCAACACAGCAGCGCAAACAAGATGATGCTGCAGCACACGACGCTACCCGCGGGGCCAATACGCTTCTCGCCAAGGGCATCCTCCGAGTACCAATTGCGCTTTTCGGCCTTCACCTCGTGCCCCATCGAGCCGCGGAAATGGCGATATTTGTCGGTTCCCACGCCCGAAAGATATACGTTTACATGCGGTTTGTTGCTCACTCGGAATGAAGTCAGCAGCACCACGGCGATAAACGCCACGATAACCACCATCAGGTACATGGCGTCCTTGCCAATAACGTACGGCATGCGGCCAAACACCATGGCCAAGTAAGGCGACACCAGACCGCTCGAGATAACCGGGAACGCCACGCAGCACAGAATCAGCAGCGCGGCGATGGTGTTGAGGGCCATCCATTCGGTCTTATGGACATTGACCTCAACGTTTTGAGCCGTGGGGTCGACGCCCGAAAGCTTGGCAAGCCACTTGCCCCAGAAGAAGAACGTCGCGGCCGAGCCAAAGGCAAGCACCATGATCATGAGCACGTTGCCGGTCTGCGCGAACGCCACCAGAGCGCCCCACTTGGACACGAGCATGCCAAACGGCGCCACAAACATGCCCATGATGCCCAGCATCATCAGGCGCGTCAGGTGCGGCATGCGGCTGAACATACCGTCCATGTCCTCGATATTGCGGCTGCCGATATGATGCTCGGCCGTGCCCACGCACAGGAACAGCAGCGACTTTGCCACCGTGTGGAACAGGATCAGGAAGATGGCCGCCCATACGGCCTCGGGCGCGCCGACACCCAAGCAAGCACTGATGAGGCCCAAGTTGGAAATGGTGGAGTACGCGAGCACGCGCTTGGCATTGCTCTGCGAGATGGCCATAAGGGCAGCGAGCAAAAACGTGATGGCGCCCACGCTCGTGACCATAAAGCCGGTCACGGGATAGATGGCATAGAGCGGGCTCAGCTTGACCATCAGGAACACGCCGGCTTTGACCATGGTTGACGAGTGCAGCAGGGCGCTCGTGGGCGTGGGGGCAACCATGGCACCCAACAGCCAAGTGTGGAACGGCATCTGTGCGGCCTTGGTGAGCGCGGCGAGCGACAACAGGATGACCGGCATGACCAGCAGCGCGGACTGCGCGGTTCCGGCGCCGGAAAGCTCAATCATGCCCGAGATGGTCAGCGGCATGCCGTTCACGTGCAGGTACATGAGTCCGGCCAAAAACGCGATGCCGCCCAGCATGTTGAGGATGATCTGGGTAAAGGCGTTCTTGATGGCCTCGGGCGTGCGCGTGTAGCCAATCATAAGGAACGAGCACACGGTGGTGATTTCCCAGCCGCAGAACAGCCACTCAAGGTTGTCGCTCGTCACGATAACGAACATGGCCGAGAGGAACAGGAACATGAGCGCCAGGAACTGCGGGCGACGGTCGGGCGCGGTCTGCCCGCGCAGCGCGGCCTCGTGCTCGTCATGGGCCTGGAAGTCCTTCATATAACCCAAGGCATACACGCAGATTAGGCTGCCGACGATGCCGACGGCGAGCACCATGATCACGCTCATGTAGTCCAGGTAGAGCGGCGTTGCCGTGACGGCTTCGGCCGCGGGCAACGTCATGGCTGCAAAGGCGAGCGAGCCCACCAGCTGGACTATGCCGAGCACCGTGGTGAGCGCGTTCCTATATTTGTACGCGTTGTACAGGATTACGGCGCACAGGATGACGTCGATGACGGAGCTGATGATCGAGAGCACATGCGAGGTGCCGGGGGCAACCTCAAAGCTCTGCGGACCCGTGCCAAAAAACATGACGGCGACTACAACTGTCACCGCCATAATAATGCCGGAGCCTACAAGCCCCACCGCATCGCGGGCGCGGTCACCGCGCGCGAGCAGCATGCCCAGCGCCGGTACCAGCGGAAACAGGGTAAGGAAATACAGTAGCGTCATACCATCACTCCCCCGTGCAAAAACGCTGCAATTGTTTAACGTTATAGCTCAATTGAGGAGTAGCGGCGGCAGGTTTTCGGTCAACTGGGGAGTTTTAGGCGTACGCGGCAAGGAGCCTGTCCGCATTGGAGTAGAGGCGCGGCAAGAAAAAATGCGCCCCTGTGGGCGCACCATCCCGTTTGCTATTCCGCCTTTTTAACGCGCGGCTTGCGACCGCGCGGCTTATCGACCAGTGCGGACTCACCGCTCTCGCGGTACTGACGGCACCAAGCCTTGACCGAAGACTCGCTGGGAATCTTGTGCTTGATCATGGCCTCGCGAACCGTCAAGCCGTTTTCCAGACGGTCCTTAACCACAGCGAGCTTTACGTCGTACGAATAGGTGTGATGATGCGAACCGGCATTGAGAACGGCGTCGGCACCGCCCACGGCATACGCGCGGGCCCACTGACGAGCCGTGGCCTGGGGAATGCCAAGCTCCGCAGCGAGGGCGCGATGACCGACCCCCTCTTGGAGGATCTCGACGGCGCGCTGCCTAACCTCGGGCGCATGCGTGCGAGTCCTAGTTGCTTCCGACATACCTGCCACTTCTTAGCCTTAACCGTTAATCTGCTTTCTTACGTGCAAGTTAGATAGTAGCATTTTACTGTTTGCTCAAAGCAGTTAATTAAAATAGACGCGGCGTTATCTGGGCATTTGGCACCAAATTACGACATTTCTTTATCGATTATTTACGCTGGTAGCCGACTCGCAGCTAATCGTCATTCGCTTGTCAACAAAATTGGCATCTCTTTATGTCCTTTGGTATAGAGGATATAGTTATTAACCCCTCCCCCAATAATTTTGAGTGATCTGCAAGGCAGTAGACGTCCTCACTCCTCATGATTACCGCGCATTGCCATCCACCGGAGCAAAACAAAAGGGCGGGACCTGCTGCGCTTGCAGGCCCCGCACCGATTGACACCCGACGGGACACAGCCGGGCGAAACGGATCCGTGCTACCGTCCCGCCTGGCCGCGATGTTCAACTACAGCTCGTTGGCCGCGTGATACGCCGTGCGAATGGCGCTCGCAATGTCGGCGGTGCGCTCGCCCGAGCAGTCGCCCACGCAGGTCACGGGCACCGTCACGCCGTCCAGGTCAAACGCGTTGGCCTTGGAGCCCACGGCCATCACCACGTAATCGCAGGCGATCTTCACCGGCTCCTCGGCGCCGTCCTCGGTGGTGCGCACGGCCTCCACGCCCTCGTCGGTAATGGCGGTCAGGCGGGTCTTCACGTGCTGCTCCACGTTGTGCTCGGCAAAGTCGCTCATAATCAGCGGCAGAATGGTCTCGGACTCGCCCGCGGCAATCTTGTCGAGCATCTCCACAATCGCCACCTCGCAGCCGTGCTGCAGCAGGTACTCGGCAGTCTCGGTGCCCACCAGGCCACCGCCAATAACGGCGACGCGCCCGCTGAGCTCTACCTTGCCGGCCAGCACGTCCCAGCTCGAGACGACCTTGTCCGAGTCGGCGCCCGGAACGGGGATGACCACGTCGTGTGCGCCCACGGCCACAATCGCAGCGTCGGCGGCGTTGAGGTCCTCAGCGGTAGCGGCATGGCTGAGCTCAACCTTCACGCCCAGGCCAGGCAGAATCTTCTCGTAGTACTCGACCGAGCGCATGATCTCGTCCTTGCGCGGAGGCGCAGCCGCCAGCACAATCTGGCCGCCCAAGTGATCGCTCGCCTCGTAGATGGTCACGTCGTAGCCGCGCTTGGCCGCCACGCGTGCGGCCTCCAGGCCGGCGATGCCACCGCCCACCACGGCGATCTTCTTGTCGCCCTCGCCCGGCTTGATGGCGATGGTCGCCTCGTCACCGTTCTCGGCATTAAGCACGCACGAGATGTACTTGCGGTTTTGAATCGCGTCGACGCAACCTTTGTTGCAGTTGAGGCACTCGCGGATGGGTTCGCCCGTGGCGGCCTTCAGCGCAATGTCGGGGTCGCACATGAGCGAGCGGCCATAGGCGATGATGTCGGCGGCGCCGTCTTCCAGAATCTTCTCGCCGGCCTCGACCGAGACAACACGGCCGACGGTTGCCACCGGCACGGAGACCAGGGCCTTGACGCGCTCGGCCACGGGCAGCGTCCAGTTGTAGGGCATGGCGCCCATGGGCGGAATGGTGTCGCCCATGTTGCCGGTGTGGTTGGCCTGTGCGACCTGGATCATATCGATGCCCGCGCCCTCGAGCAGCTTGGCGAACTCGCAGGCCTCGTCGGGCCGCAGGCCGCCCTTGCCGCGCGGCGTGCCGTCGGGGTTCTCCATGATCACGGGGAGCTTGTACTCCACCATCAGCTGCGGCGCAGCCTCCTTAATGGCGGCGACGACCTCCAGCGCATAACGGACGCGGTTCTCGAACGAGCCACCATACTCGTCGGTGCGCTGGTTGAGGATGGCCGAGCACAGCGAACCCACCAGGCGGTCGCCGTGGACCTCGATGGCGTCGATGCCGGCCTGCTGCGCACGGGCGGCCGAGGCAGCGATGGCCTCCTTGATCTGGGTAAGCTGCTCTACGCTCGCCTCGTTCACAAAGTGCTGCATGTCGTGGTGCAGCTTGGCGTAGGCCTGGTTGCGAATCTCGTTGGACTCGGCCATCTTGGCGGCAAAGGTCTCCTCGTCGCCGGCGGCCTTGGCCTCCTGCGCGGCCTTGGCGGCAGCCATGGAGCCCATGACCATGCGGCCGACACCGGGCACATCGTACTCGGGGTGGAACAGCTGCAGCGCGACCTTGGCGCCGTGCTTGTGGACGGCATCGGCCAGCGCCTTAAACGTGGGGATCTGGGCGTCGGTTGCCAGCTTGGGCGTGGGGCTTGCGGTCATGACGGGAGCAACGTCGCCGATGACGATGTAGCTCACGCCGCCACGGGCCAAGCGCTCGTAAAAAGCCAGGCTGCGCTCGCCGATGGAACCGTCACGCTCCTCGTAGCCGGTGGTCAGCGGCGGAAACATAATGCGGTTCTTGAGCTCAAGGGGGCCAACCGTAATGGGCTGGAGCAGCTTGGATGCAGGTGTGGTCATGGACATTCCTCTCTTGTAGGCGCGGCGGCGATGATGCCGCGTAGTTGTCTAGAGGATATGGCATGGGAGCACGGCGGCACAACGGAAATCGGCGAATATCAGGTGGCGGCAGGTGGATGGGGCAGAGCGGCCCGTCGGTTCGTCTCAATCTGTAACAGTTACTCGGCAAAACCGGGTCTTACTGTTACAGATCGAGATATTCCCCTCGACCCAACCTCAACAATCTCAATCTGTAACAGCTAGACCCACTTTTGACCCCTACCTGTTACAGATCGAGACAAACCAAACCCGCCTGCTAGAAAATCTCAATCTATAACAACAACTCGGCAAAATCCGTCCCTCGTGTTACAGATTTAGACAAACGAAGACCGTCCTGCCGAAACATCTCGATCTGTAACACTTAGCCGCCCAAATCGGGTCTAGATGTTACAGATCGAGATTTTGTTTGAGAGGCCAAGAATTGGACCGAAAACACAGTCCCGGGATAACAAAAAAGCTCGCCGGCTAGGCCGACGAGCTGCAAGTTCTTGGTCGCGGGGGCAGGATTTGAACCTACGACCTCCGGGTTATGAGCCCGGCGAGCTACCAGACTGCTCCACCCCGCAATGTCTGGGCGCCTCATGTGCGCAAGAAAGAATATTACGCGGGAGTTCGGTAAACGGCAAGGAAAATCTCGTAGAGCATAATTCCTTCATATTTAAACCCCTCAGCCCCTATCACCGTAAACGAATCGCAGCCGAGCGCCGTCGACGGCACGTATACAATGGTGCGCGTCCTTTTATGCCAACACCGGGAGTAGACATGCTGCTCGCTATCGATATGGGAAACACGCAGACGGCCATGGGGCTGTTTGACGGAGACGAGCTGGTGCAGTCGTGGCGTATGCCCACCGACCGCTCCTATACCGCCGACGAGATCCACGTGCGCCTGATGGGCTTCTTTAAGATGTATGACCTCTCGCTCGGCGCGGTCGACGCGATCGCCTTTGCGGGCGTGGTGCCGCAGCTCTCGCGCGAATGGCACGCCGTGGCCGACCGCATTGCCGCAGACGCCATTGTCATTGGGCCGCAGACGGCCGCGGTGACCAAGCTGCGCGCGGCGCGTCCCCAGGCCGTAGGCGCCGATCGCGTCGCTAACGCCGTTGCGGCCGAAACTTTCTACGGCGCGCCGGCAATCGTGGTGGACTTTGGCACCGCGACCAATATCGACGTCATCGATGAGGACGGTTATTACATTGGCGGAGCGATCGCGCCGGGCATCCGCATCTCCATGGACGCGCTTGCCGCCCGTGCCGCCAAGCTCGCCAGCGTGCCGCTCGAGGCACCCGAGCATGCCATCGGCCGCGACACCGAGGAATGCATCAAAGTCGGCGCCGTGATGGGCGCCGCCGCCATGGCCGAAGGCCTGGTCGCGCGCATGAAGCGCGAGCTGGGCCGCGACGATGCCACCGTTATCGCCACGGGCGGTCTCGCCAGCATCGTCGCCGATTCGACCGATGCCTTCGACGTGGTCGACGGACAGCTCACCATCAAGGGCATCTGCGAAATCTACCGCCGCATGCAGGAGCTGAGATAGAGCAGGGGCTTAAGTCGAGCACGCCCGATGCCACAGCCCCCGCAAATGCTCGCCAAGCCTATTCCTCAAAATCGAAAAATTTTCAGTTTTGAGGAATAGGGCGCTGGCAACCCATTCCCCAGATAGGCGAAACCCTCCCCGGCGCAGGCCGAGGAGGGTCTTGTTGTCATCGTTGTCTTTGAGCGCTGGCGCCTCGCGTTACAGTCCGCGAATTCGTACAGCCTCGGGCGGAAACTCTTGCTCGCCGGCATCGGTCTTGATAGTCGCACGACCCCAGATATCCAAGCCCGCAAACACACCGACCGCAAGCGGCAAACCGTTGGGCGACACCGCCGCAACTTGGCGGCCCAGCAGCGGCACCATGTCGAAGTACTCGCCCAGCACGGGAGCCAGCGGCCCTGCGGCGCCTTGCGGCGTGTTGGCAACAACCGCCCAGGCGTCCACGCGGGCCAGCACGGCGGCGGCCAGCGCCTCGACCAGCGCTTCGTCAGCCACGTCCACACCAAGCTCGCTCAACGCCGAATGCTCAATATCAACCGTCACCGCGGCAAACATGCCCGCAGCACCGGCACCGCCGTTCACGGCAACACGCGCGAGCGACGTCTCAAACGCAGGCGCACCGCACACGATATCGCTCGGCCACTGGATACCCACCTTACCGGCAAGGCCCAACCCCGGCGTCGAAGCCGTGCCCACGAGCGCGTCCATCATGCCCATCGCGGCCACAAACGGCAGGCCGTGGAAGGCATGCATGTTCACATCCGGACGCACGACCAGCGAAAACGTCAGCGAAGCATCGCCCGCGCTCCACGCGCACCAGCCCGCGGACACGCCCTCGCGGCCCGCGTCGCGCGCCGCGTCGAGCTCGGTGCCAGCGGCAACAGCATTCATCTCGATCATCTACATACGCCCCAATTCGCCCACGATATGGCCCACGCGGTCCTCGGGCTCCTTGACCTCGACACCGTTGTAGCGGAAGAACCGCGCCGGGTCGTGCATCAGGTCCTCGAGCGGCACCAGCACAAAGTCGCGTTCGCCGATCAGCGGATGCGGCAGGCGCAGCTTTTTGCCGCCGTGGGTCTCGCCGTCCATCCACAGCAGGTCCAGGTCGATGGTGCGCGGACCGTTGGCCTTGGCCTTTTTGGAGCGGTCGCGCCCCAGCTCGGCCTCGATCTTCATGAGCTCGTCGAGCAGCACCAGCGGCGCAAGCTCGGTCTTGATCTCGATGACGGCGTTGGCAAACGCGTCCTGGCGCGTCTCGTAGGCAGGCTCGCTCTCGTAAATCTTAGAGGAGTTGGACACGCAGGTGAGTGGAATCTCGGCGATCATCTCGCGTGCGGCGCGGATGTTGTCGCAGCGATGCCCCAGGTTGGAGCCCACGGCCACAAACGCGCGGCGCGGCTGTGGCTTGGCAACCGCCCAGTAGCCGTTTAGGAACTGCGCAAAACCCGCGGCGTCGTGCACGCGCACGATGTTGGCACCGGCCTGGATGGCGCCCAGGCACACGCCAAACGTAGCGGCATCGCGCTCGGCGGCCTCGGTCACGCCCGAGACGGCGCCCACAAAGCGCTTGCGCGACACGGCGCACATGAGCGGATAGCCCAGTGACGCCATCTTGGCAGTCTCGCGCTGGATGACGATGTCCTCGTTAGCCGACTTACCAAAGCCCGGGCCAGGATCGATGCAGATGCGGTCGCGCGACACGCCGGCATGGATGAGTGTGCGGGCCTGGTCAGACAGAAAGCCCATGACGCGGCGCATGATGGGCGCCGAATCGGGCAGGGTGAAGCGGCGGAGCTGCGAGGTGGGCACGTAGGCTTCCTCGCGGCGGGCGCTGCGGCGCATCATGGCGGCCAGACGGTCATTGGACTCCGATGCGGCCTCGGTGGCGGCGGGCGCGGGCGCGACGGTCTCGGCGGCAGCAGTCTGCTCGGCGGCGGGCGTCTCCTGCTCGGTTGCAGGCTCGGACGTGGGCTCCGGTTCGCCAAACGGCAACGAGGGCTGCACCACGCCGCCCGGAAGCTTGGCCTCCGACTTAGGCTCACCCAGCAACTTGCCGCGACGGCGGCGAGCCGGCTTCTCGGCCTCACGCGCGGCCTCGGCAGCCGCCTCGCGCGCCTTCTCGGCAACAAACGCCGCTGCCGAGGTATCGAGCTGCACCGTTGCGTGCGTGCGGGTGGGCGCGGCGACCTCGCCGGCATGCATCACGATGATGCCGCAGGTGCTCGTCTTAACAAACTCGACCATCTTGGGATCGGTGAAGCCGGTCACGTCGTTGACGATCGAGGCGCCGCAGCGCACGGCCGCCTTGGCAACCGCCACATGACGCGTGTCGATCGAGACGATGGCGCCCTCCTTGGCCAGCGCGCGCACCACGGGCAGCACGCGGCGAGCCTCCTCGTCGGGGTTGACCGGGGTAAAGCCGGGGCGCGTGGACTCGCCGCCCACGTCGATGATGTCGGCGCCGGCGTCGAGCATCGCCAGGCCGTACTCGATGGCGGCATCCGGGTCGAAGTGCTCCCCGCCATCGCTAAACGAATCGGGCGTCACGTTGAGGACGCCCATGATGCGCGGACGGTCAAAGCTGAGCTCATACTTTCCGCACCGCCATGTCTTGCTGTCGTTCGCCATGAACATCCTCCTAAAATGCCCACGCCGCCGAGCTTGGGGAGCTGGCGGCGGGGTCGCTTTGCACTTAGCCTTTCTATTGTATCCGCGCACACGGGCTAGAACGCAAACGCGGCCGCGATGTCGCAAGAAATCAGCAGGTCGGCATTTGCATCCTGATCGGTGGGAGCAAGGTTGCATATGGCCAGCGTATCGCCGGTAAAGTAACGCGTAAGGCCTGCCGCCGGATACACCACGAGCGAGGTCCCGCCCACAATGAGGGCATCGGCCGCGGCGATGGCGGCAACGGCACCGGTCAACACATGCTCGTCGAGCGGCTCTTCGTAGAGCACTACATCGGGCTTGATGCGGCCGCCGCACGCGGGGCACGCGGGCACGCCCGCGGCATCCTCGTGCTCGCGCGAGCAAATCCACTCGGCGCTATAGACCGCGCCGCACGACTGGCAAATGTTGCGATGGACCGATCCGTGCAACTCAAACACGCGCTGTGAGCCGGCCATCTGATGCAGGCCGTCGATGTTTTGCGTCACCACGGCGTCGAGCTTGCCGGCGCGCTCCAGCTCGGCCAGCTTGGTGTGGCAGCGGTTGGGCTTGGCGCCAAGCGCGATCATCTTGGTGCGGTAGAAGTCGAAGAACTCGGCCGGGTGCACCTCGTAAAAGCTATGCGAGAGCATGGTCTCGGGCGGGTAGGCAAACTGTTGGTGATATAGGCCGTCCACGCTGCGGAAATCGGGGATGCCACTTGCCGTGGAAACGCCCGCGCCGCCAAAGAAGACCACGCGCTTGTGGGTGCCGAACAGCTCCGCCAGCGCGGCGGAGGCCTGTTTGGAGTCCGTTATCGCCTGCGTCATATGAGTCCTCCGTCCGTGTCTCCGGGACGGCGGCGTTCGCACTATCACTCGCGGACTCCGCCCCGCTCTTGTTGCGTTAATCTTGAGCCTGCCAACCCCGTCGAAAGGACACCATGCCTCAGACTTACACTTTCGCCTCGTGGAACGTCAACGGCCTGCGCGCCGTGCTCAAAAAGGACCCGAGCTTTATCCAGATCGCGCAAGAACTCGACGTCGATATCCTGGCGTTGCAAGAGACCAAGTTGCAAGAAGGCCAGGTTGATATTGACCTGCCCGGCTATCGCCAAACCTGGAGCTACGCCGAGCGTAAAGGCTATTCGGGCACTGCGGTCTTTAGCCGCCAGGAACCGCTGCGCGTGCTGCACGCCGACGCGCTGTTACCCTACGCCGGCGAGGGCGAGGCGGCCGAGCTCGTCGCCCAAGCCGCAACCGAGGGCCGCGTCTGCGCGTTGGAGTTCGACAAGTTCTGGTTTGTGGATGTCTACACTCCCAACGCGCAAAACGAACTCGCCCGCATCGACGTGCGCATGGCCTGGGATGATGCCTATCGCGGCTTTTTGAGCGCGCTTGAGCGCGAGAGCGGCAAACCCGTCGTGACCTGCGGCGACTTTAACGTGGCGCACGAGGAGATCGACCTTAAGAACCCCAAGTCCAACCGCGGCAACGCGGGCTTTTCGGACGAAGAACGCGGCAAGTTTACCGAGCTGCTCAACGCCGGCTTTACCGATACCTGGCGCACGGCTAATCCAGACGTCGAGGGCGTCTACAGCTGGTGGAGCTATCGCTTTAATGCCCGCAAGAACAACGCCGGCTGGCGCATCGATTACTTCTTGGTAAGTGATTCAATCGCCAATACCGTGCGCGACACCGGTATCCGCGGCGATATCTTCGGCAGCGACCACTGCCCCGTCACCCTCACGCTAGAGCTCTAGCCCCAAGTAATTTCCTGGGGGACAGAGGAAAACAGATCATGTGACCCCTCTCCCCCTATAAGTTGCGGTGGAATAGTTCCTGTTTGGGCAGCAAATAGCCAAAAACGAGAACTATTCCACCGCAAGTTCGTGAGGAAACGCGAAATGCCTTACAGCCCGTATTTCACGACGACACGGTTAATGCGACGGCACCAGGGCTTGTACAAGGCGGCCAAAAACACGCAGGTCGCGAGTCCGTGCGTGATATCGAACGGCACGGCGGTGGCAAGACGTGCCACGGCACCTGCCCAAGTAAGCGGCTGTACAAAACCAATGATGTCGTAGGCGTTGATCACAACGCCGTACAGCAAACCCGAAGCAAAGCCGTAGGTCAGCAGCGCCGGCATACGCACGGTGCCATCGGCGCGGTCGAATGCACCCGCATACGCCAGCGCACCGCCAACGTATCCCACGAGCCCCCAGGCATACATCTGCCACGGCGTCCACATGCCCTGCCCAAAAAAGAAATTGCTGGTCAGCGCCGCCAACGCACCGACCATAAAGCCGTTACGACGACCGAGTGTCGCCCCGGCGATAATGGCGATGGCACTCACGGGTTTAAAGTCGGGAATGGGTCCAAACAGGATGCGCCCCGCCGCCGCCAGCGCCGCCAGCACCAGCGTGGGCATAATCTGACGCAGGCCTGGACGCGATGCCTCATAGCCCGCAAAGAACAGCGCAAGCACCAACGCCACCACAACCAGCATGGCCAACGCTGCCTGCTCAACACCCGCCAGCAACGCGGCAGCCATCACCGCCGGCACCGCCAACAACAGCGGGATCTCCAGTTTTGCAAGCAAACGCGAGAAACGACAGTCCGTCATCCCATCACGCCCTATAGAACACGTTGTCGGCAAAGAAGTCGGCCGGGGACTCCATGCAGGCAATCTCGCCGTCAAACATCATGGCGACGTCGTCGGCTACCTGCTCGGCAAAGTCCAAATCGTGCGTAGCCATGATGACGGTGCCGCCAGCCTTCGCATGGTCACGCAGGGCGCGGGCGATGGTGCGGCGACTCTCCAGGTCCAAGCCCTTCGTGGGCTCGTCAAGCAGCAGCAGCTCGGGGCCGATCAGCAGCAGCTTTGCCAGTGCGAGCAGCTGGCGCTGTCCGCCCGAAAGATCGTACGGATGGCGTCCATCCAGACCCGACAACCCCAAGCTCGCCGCACGCTCCCGCGCCAAGTTCTCGTCATATCCGCAGGTCGAGGCCCATTCCATCAGCTCATCGCGAACCGTCTCGGCAACCAGCAATGCTTTGGGATTCTGAGGCAGCAGCGCCGCCGAGGCCGCTCCGCGCACCATGCGGCCGCGCTGCAGCTTGGCGGTCTTCGCCAGCACCGAGAGTATCGTCGACTTACCGCATCCGTTGCCGCCCACGATCGCATGCACCGCACCGGCCGAAAACGACGCATCGAGCCCGCGCAGCACCCAGCCGGACGCTCGATCGTAGCGAAACCAGCCTTCCGACAGGGTGGTAGCCGACCCGCCGTGCATTTTTTGGAGTATTCTGCTTCCATCCGTGCGCGAGAAGGCTTCCAAGCCGTTCTCGAGCGACGTTTGCGCCACAAATTCGGACGATTTGTCCAATTCCAAACTTTTTTTCGCGCTCGATACGTCCCCGGGCGGCTCCAGAGAGCCCAAATTGTCCTCACGCCTGCTGAATACTCCGTTTTTTGCACATCGGATGGCACCCCACCCCAACGTGTCATCGGAAAACAGCGATTCTCGGCATACCAAAGAAGCCATATCCGCCGCCTCGTGCACGCGGCCATCCTCAATCCGGTACGCACACGTCGCGTATTCGAGCATTGGGCGCGGCTGATGCGTCGCCACAACAACCGTGCAGCCCAGCTCGCGATTCACACGAAACAGCGCGTGCAGGAAATTCTTCTCGGCAACGGGATCGAGCTGAGACGTGGGCTCGTCGAGCAGCAGCACGCGCGGGCGCAGCGCCAGGACGGCGGCAAGCGACAGCAGCTGCTTGCGGCCACCCGAAAGCGTATCGGTATCACGATGAAGCCAGTCCTCCAGACCAAAGAAATAGCTGGTCTCGGCAACACGGCGGCGCATCTCGTCGCGCGACACACCCAGATTCTCTAGGCCAAACGCCATCTCGTGCCACACGGTCTCGCACACAATCTGGTTCTCGGGATCCTGAAACACATAACCCACGCGCTCTGCCGATGCCCGCACGTCCATGTCGGCAACGTTCTCGCCCAGCACGCGCGCATCGCCAGTGCGCTCGCCCGCTGGAGCGATCTCGGGCTTGAGCAGCGACAGCAGCGTCGACTTGCCCGAACCGGTACCGCCAACAAGCAGTGCAAACGCACCTTGGGAAACACGCCAATCAAGCCCCTCGAGCACCGGTGCCTTGACCCCGGGATAGGCAAAACTAAGGCCTCGCACCTCAATCGCCGGCGCGGCCGAGCCATATGCCACACCCGCCGCCGAGCTCCTATCAAACCGAGCCATCAGCCAAACCTCTTCTCATCAATCGCGTGCAACGCGCAAGGCAACACCATCCAGGCGGCGTACACGACATAGCCTGGCCACGGCGCCGGCACCGAGAGCTGCGGATAAAACGAATACTGCGTCGTCGCGGTCGCCGCCACGGCCACCGCGGCGGCACCAAACAGCGCGAGCCCGACCAGCGCGGCAACGTCGCTGCGCCCCAGTCGATACCGCGCATACGTCGTACGACGTGTCGCGGCACCCCACCCGCGCGAGCGCATCGCGTCCGCGCGCTCCAGCGAATCTTCCATGCCCCAGCCCATCAACACGCTCGACGCCCGCAGGCGCGATCGCACGGGATCGGTGGGCGCGCGGCCCGGCACATCAATCGCATCCTGCACCGCCAGCACCGTACGACCGCGGCGTAAAAACTGCGGGATAAGCCTCATGCACATCGAGATCATGAGCGCGATCACCGGTGCGGCATTGCCCAGCAGCGCGAGCACCTTGTCGTATTCGAGCATCGACGCCGCGGCCTCAAACCACAGCACGCTCGCCACAAACAGCCCGCCCATGCACAGGCCGTATACCATGCTTTCCAGATACACCGCGCGCATGCCAATACGGAACAGCTCCGTCGAGCCCGAGGCGCTAAACAGCGGATTGACCAGCGCGATAATCAAAATCACCGGCAGCTGCCAGCGGAGTGCGCCCAGCGTGCGGGCAGCCCCACGCGTCACAAATCCATACGCCAGCCCGCCCGCAAGCGACAGCGCAATCAGCACCGGCTGCATCGAGAACATGGCGAGCCCCAGCGTCAGCACTATATAGAGTGCCGGCACAGCCGGATGCGACATCGAGAACGCCGCGACGGGCTCGCCGCCAAACTCCTCTTGTATGTTGTCCACGGGCACCCCCGTCCCCTCGCTCAAACGACAGCTCCGCAGCACCGCCAACGCCGCACGCAAGCAGCGCAAACGCCACGACGGCGGCGCAAGCCCCAACCGCCGCAAACCAATCGCTACGCGCTCAACATATGCCTGCGGTATCATATTGCGCCGTGTATCGTTTCCAAACACACGTCTCTATAACGTAACAGGAGATCACATGGACGCAACCGCAATTATCCTCGCTGCCGGCGAGGGCACCCGCATGAAGTCGAACCACTGCAAGGTTTCGCACAAGATCCTGGGCAAGCCCATGGTCCAGTGGATCGTCGACGCCACCATCAAGGCCGGCTGCAGCCGCGTCGTGGTCGTCATCGGCAGCCACGCCGACGAGATGCGCGCCCTCATCGACGGCGTCTACGCCAGCAGCGCCACCAAGGTCGAGTGCGTCGAGCAGACCGAGCGCCTGGGCACCGGTCACGCCGTGAAGGTCGCGCTCGAGGCCTGCGGCATCACGCAAGGCCCCGTCGTCGTGCTCAACGGCGACCTGCCGCTCATCACCGCCGACACGGTCGCCAAGTTCGCGCAGACCGTCGCCACCGGCGAGCTCGCCTGCACCGTCATGACCATGACCCCGCCCGACCCCTTTGGCTACGGCCGCATCAAGCTGGGCGCCGACGGCCAGATCGAGCGCATCATCGAGCAGAAGGACTGCACGCCCGAGCAGGCTGCCACGCTGCTGGAGTGCAACGCCGGCTGCTACGCCTTTGACGGCGCGCAGCTCGCCGCCCACATTAACGAGATCGGCAACGACAACGCGCAGTCCGAGTACTACCTGCCCGACATGCTCGAAATCCTCAAGGGTCACGGCCAGGTGGTCTCCATCTTCCACTGCGACGACTACCGCGACGGCCTGGGCGTCAACAGCCGCATTCAGCTCGCGCAGCTCACCGCCATCGCGCGCGACCGCATCAACGAGCACTGGATGGCCGAGGGCGTCACGTTCATCGATCCCACGCAGGCCTGGATCGGTCCCGATGCCGTCATCGGCCGCGACACCGTCGTGTGGCCGCAGACGCACCTGATCGGCCACGTCACCGTGGGCGAGGAGTGCCAGCTCGGCCCCAACAGCCGCTGCCGACGGTGGTGTCGGTGAGGCGGCTGTTGGG
>URLR01000022.1 GCA_900548815.1 uncultured Collinsella sp. | reverse complement strand
CAGAAGTTCAAATCTTCTAACGCCCACCAAATGTTCGCAGCTCAGAGGCTATGTCCTCTGAGCTGTTTTGTTTTGCTACCAAGCACGCCGTCAAATATGCCAGCAAATATTGATCCAAGGTCCCCGTAGAGGTGCCGGCAGGTTGCATACGTCCTGGCCGACCGTGACCGCAACATGTTGGTCAAGCATAATCTTTTGGATTCTTTTGGCGTGAGCGGCTTGGTTTTGGTAGGATTTGTCAGCGGCTTGACTAAGGGGGTTTTATAACTGCCATGCAGGTAGCCGTGTTGGTAACGTTTTACCGACTTGCCAAGAACCCCTCATAATTAATGCGTCTGCAAAATGACTAATTGCTTTGACCTGCTGAAACACTATATGTTGTGTTTGACCTAAAAAAAGAATACAGGATATAGATGCCTCTTTGTCGTATGATAGATGGCGGACAGAGAACGAGGACCTTATTCGCCCCATTTGGATGGATCTTCGAGCCCCTTGATTGGCTGCGAGGATTGTCCGCATGAGGGCCTATGGTTTTCGAAAACACAGATTGCGCGACGGCGCCGCAAGACAGGGGCAAGCCCTGCCGGGCATCGTTTGGCTCTGAAGCGCAATACGATTTCGACGCGAAAGAGGCAAGAGGATGAAGATCATCAAGCGCAGCGGCACCGAGGTTGTCTTTGACATCGATAAGATTGTCAATGCCATCCGCGCCGCAAACTTGGAGGTCGAGGAGAGCTCTCGTCTTACCGACCGCCAGGTGGTTTACGCGGCACAAAACGTCGCCGAGGCATGCGAGAACGCGGGCCACACCGTGTCGGTCGAGGAGATTCAGGATCTGGTCGAGGACGAGATTATGCGTCTCGACTGCTACGAGGTCGCTCGCCATTACATCATCTATCGCTATGTTCAGAGCCTGAAGCGCCAGAAGAACACGACCGACGACAAGATTCTGTCGCTGATTGAGTGCAACAACGAAGAGGTCAAGCAGGAGAACTCCAACAAGAACCCGACCGTCAATTCCGTTCAGCGTGACTACATGGCCGGCGAGATCTCCAAGGACCTGACCCAGCGTGTGCTGCTGCCCCAGGAGATTGTGGATGCTCACAATGAGGGTCTGATTCACTTCCATGATTCGGACTACTTTGCCCAGCACATGCATAACTGCGACCTGGTGAACCTGGAGGATATGCTCCAGAACGGTACTGTTATTTCGGGCACGCTGATCGAGAAGCCGCACAGCTTCTCGACTGCCTGCAACATCGCGACGCAGATCATCGCTCAGGTTGCTTCCTCCCAGTACGGTGGCCAGTCGATTTCGCTGACCCATCTTGCCCCGTTCGTCGAGGTGAGCCGTCAAAAGATTCGCGGCGAGGTCGCCCGCGAGCTCGAGGAGCTCGGCGTTTCCGCATCTCCCGAAAAGGTCCGCGAGGTTGTTGAGGACCGCCTGCGTGACGAGATCCGCCGCGGCGTTCAGACGATTCAGTATCAGGTCGTGACCCTTATGACCACGAATGGCCAGGCGCCGTTCGTGACGGTCTTTATGTATCTCAATGAGGCCCGTACGCCCCAGGAGAAGCACGACCTTGCCATGATTGTGGAGGAGACGCTTCGTCAGCGCTATGAGGGCGTTAAGAACGAAGCCGGCGTGTGGATCACCCCGGCGTTCCCCAAGCTCATCTACGTGCTCGAGGACGATAACGTTCACGAGAATTCCCCGTACTTCTACCTGACCCAGCTGGCTGCTAAGTGCACCGCCAAGCGCATGGTGCCCGACTATATCTCTGAGAAGAAGATGCGCGAGCTCAAGCTGTCGAAGGGCGAGACCGCGGGCAACGGCGACTGCTATACCTGCATGGGTTGCCGCAGCTTCCTGACGCCCGACCGCTCCGGTAACGGATTTAACAACGTGGCCAACGCGCTGAACTATGACCCGAACAAGCCCAAGTACTACGGTCGCTTTAACCAGGGCGTTGTGACCATCAACCTGCCCGATGTCGCGCTGAGCTCGCATCAGGACATGGATAAGTTCTGGAAGATCTTCGACGAGCGCCTTGAGCTGTGCCACCGCGCCCTGCTGTGCCGTCATGAGCGTCTGATGGGTACGCTTTCGGATGCCGCACCGATTCTTTGGCAGTACGGTGCCCTCGCCCGCCTGAAGAAGGGCGAGACGATCGACAAGCTGCTCGTGGGCGGTTACTCCACCATTAGTCTGGGTTATGCCGGCCTGTATGAGTGCGTCAAGTACATGACGGGCCACAGCCACACCGAGAAGGAGGGCACGCCCTTTGCCATGGCCGTCATGCAGCGCATGAACGACAAGTGCGCGGAGTGGAAGGCCGAAAGCGATATTGACTTCTCGCTGTACGGTACCCCGCTTGAGTCGACGACCTACAAGTTCGCCAAGTGCCTGCAGCGTCGTTTTGGCATCATCCCGGGCGTGACGGACAAGGGCTACATCACCAACAGCTACCACGTCCACGTGTCCGAGGAGATCGACGCATTCGACAAGCTCAAGTTTGAGGGCATGTTCCAGCAGCTTTCGCCGGGCGGTGCCATCTCCTACGTCGAGGTTCCCAACATGCAGGACAACCTCAAGGCTGTCATCCGCGTGATGCAGTACATCTACGACAACATCATGTACGCCGAGCTCAACACCAAGAGCGATTATTGCCAGGTGTGCGGCTACGACGGCGAGATCAAGATTGTCGAGGATGACGGCAAGCTGGTGTGGGAGTGCCCCAACTGCGGCAACCGCGATCAGGAGAAGATGAACGTCGCCCGTCGCACGTGCGGTTACATCGGTACCCAGTTCTGGAACCAGGGTCGAACCGAGGAGATCCGCGACCGCGTGCTGCATCTCTAATAACCATCCCAGGCCGCTCCGTAGCGAGGCCCCGGGCCTTTACTCGCTATTTCGGACAGTCCTGGCTCACGACGGAGGCGCCACTGGCGCCTCCTGTTCGTGCGGAACTCATATCGAGCAAAGGCCCGGGGCCTCGCTACGGGGCAGCCAAGTTGATGTAGCTGAGATGCAGCATGCGGCCTGCTCACTCCTCGAAGTTCTTAGCGGAAATGAGTTGACTTGCAACAACGCTTTGCTTGCGATGGCGGTTGAGCTGCAACAAAGTTTTTATTGGACCTCGAACCCTATACTCGATGTTCGCTTCGTTCATTGAGTTACCCTTTGCATGAGGCCGGGACATATCGTCCCGCCCGCAGTTTCGCAGGCCGAAGGCCGAGAATGTTTGAGGACGGGATGATATGTCCCGGCCTCCCGGGAGAGTTACCTATGAACTACGCGAACATTAAATATTTCGACATTGCTGATGGAGAAGGCGTTCGTACTTCTCTGTTTGTGAGCGGGTGCCGTCGTGGGTGCAAGAATTGCTTTAACTCTGTCGCGTGGGACTTTGCTGCGGGTGAGCCGTTCGATCGTGCCGTCGAGGACAAGATTATCGAGAGTCTCGATCATCCCTTTATCGATGGCCTGACGATTCTGGGCGGCGAGCCTATGGAGCCCGAGAATCAGGCGGGGCTCGTTGACTTTATCGAACGCGTGCGTGCGGCCTATCCTGCGGGGTCGGGCAAGACCATTTGGTGCTTTACCGGCGACGTGCTCGAGGAGCTTATGCCGGGCGGTCGCCACCATACCGAGGCGACGGACCGTATCCTTGCCTGCCTCGATATGTTGGTGGATGGCCCGTTTGTTCAGGATCTGTACGATATCTCATTGCGTTTTAGAGGCTCGAGTAACCAGCGTGTGATCGATATGAACGCTACGCGCGACCGTGCTGAGCGCGAGGGTGTTGTGCTTTGCGACGCTGTGGAGCTTTGGCGGGACGATCCGGTCTATTCGACCCATACTATGTAGCTTGTGGCCGATGCCAAAGGGCGTGGTACCATAGCGCGAACGTGAAATCGGAAAAGTGAGGCCCAGATGGTCGATCAGGAAAAAGTCGAGGCCGCCATTAAGCTGTTGCTTGAGGGCATAGGCGAGGACCCAACTCGTGAGGGCCTGCTGGAGACCCCGGCGCGCGTTGCCCGTATGTATGGTGAGATCGCCGGCGGTATGGATCAGAGTGCCGAGGAGCACCTGTCCAAAACCTTTGCCGTCGCTTCGAACGATTTGGTTATCGAGCGCGACATCACGTTCTACTCGCTGTGCGAACATCATCTGCTGCCGTTTTATGGCAAGGCCGCCATTGGTTATATCCCCAACGGCCGTGTCGCAGGGCTCTCTAAGCTTGCCCGCACGGTTGAGGTCTACGCCCGTCGTCTGCAGCTGCAGGAGCAGCTGTGCGCACAGGTTGCCGATGCCCTCATGGAGTATCTCGCTCCCCAGGGAGCGATTGTGCTCATGGAGGCTGAGCATATGTGCATGACCATGCGCGGCGTGCAAAAGCCTGGCACCAAGACCGTGACGCTCGCTCGCCGCGGCGTCTTTGAGACCGATCCGTCGCTCGAGGAGCGGTTCTTTAGGATGCTGGGCCGTTAGCATGAGGGTCGTCAACGACTTTACATCGAAGACCGATGAGGGGACGCCGCGTCGCGGCTTCATGGCTTCGGGCCTGGCCCCCTTTGATGCCATGCCTCGCATTGATTACATTTGTGCCAACGGGCTGTTTCGGCGGCACCTGGGCAACATTGCGCAGTTGGAATCGGGGCGCATCTTCTGCCGCCACGGTATTGACCATCTGCTCGATGTCGCTCGCATTATGTGGATCAAGAATCTCGAGGAACAGCTCGAATTTGACCGCGAGGTCATCTACGCCACGGCACTTCTTCACGATATCGGCAAAGATGAACAGTATGAATCGGGTATATCCCATGATGTTGCAAGCGAACGCGTCGCCGATGCGATTCTCGGCGGCATGCCCGATGATGTGGCGTTTGAGCCGGCCGATGCCGCAGCCATTAAGACGGCCATTCTGGGCCATCGAAAGCTGCGCGTGAACAGCCAACCGCTTGAGCGTCTGCTCTATGCGGCCGATAAAGCGTCGCGCGCCTGCTTTGCATGCCCCGCGCGCAATGCTTGCAACTGGAGCGATGATAAAAAGAACCTGTCGATTCGCGTGTAGTTAGTTTGCGCGGTCGGGGTTCTAAACGAAGGAGACGATCGCGATGAGCAATAAGAAACTGCCCGAGAATGCAACCAAGACTGAAGGTGCCGAGCTCGCCCGCCGTGGAAGGGGCGAAATATCCACCGCAACGGCGGTACCCCACGTGAGCTATGACGATCTGCGCCATGCCGACCGCATCACCGTTGAAGGTCTTGAGGTTTTTGCTAACCACGGCGTATATCCCGAAGAGAACGCGCTGGGCCAGAAGTTCATCGTGTCCTTGGTGCTCTATGCCGACCTGCGTGCAGCGGGGGAGCACGATAACCTGGACGCCTCGATTGACTACGGCTCGGTATGCCACGATGTCGATGGCTATCTGCGCGAGCATACGTTTAAGCTCATCGAGGCTGCAGCCGAGGGTGTGGCCCAGATGCTGCTGCGTCGTTACCCCCTGCTGCTTGGCGTGCACGTTAAGCTCGATAAGCCTTGGGCGCCCGTCGGTCTTCCCCTGGCAAGCTGCGGTGTCGAGATCGAGCGCGTGCGCTAACCGACTCTAGAGCTCGTTGGCGGGCGGTTTTTTGAGCCGCTGCGACAGAGCCCTGTTGTTGGGGCAGTACGTGTCGAGCAGCGCGTGAAACCGCTGATTGTGGCTTGGCTCGAGCAAGTGGACGAGCTCGTGGGCGACAACCATGTCGAGGCATTCGACGGGGTAGGCGGCAAGTTCTCGTGCGATGCGAACGGCGCCGGATTTGGGAGTGCATGAGCCCCAACGCGTTTTCATGCTGCGTACGGAAACGCGGGAAACGGCGACACCCATTGCGATTTCGTATGCGTGCACCATATCGCGCAGCGCCGTGGCGACCTCGGTTGCATAGAGCTGGTCGATGTGGGCTTGGAGTTCATCGGACGTTAGGCCGTCGAGGATTGCGCGCCGCTGGGCCTGTGGGCCTTCGTCCGATTCATCGGTACCCATAAAACTTGCGAAGGTGGCCTGTTTGGGTCGCGGTGCGGGTGATGCAAAGTTGTGATCGAGCGCATCCTGTACGGTGATGGGCTTGCCCCAAAGCGCAATGATGGACGAGGGACTGAGCGGCTCTCGCGCCGTCGCCTGACGTTGCCCGCGCTGGGCAAGTCGGCTGATAATCCAGGCGCTGTTGCGCTTCACAAACGCTTCGATACGCTCGCGGCTGGCGCCGAGCGGTGCACTGGCGTGGACCTCACCGCTCGACGTGACGCGTAGGTTGAAGTTCTTGACGCGCTTTTTGGTAACGATGACGGGGATGGGCGTCCCATCCGGTCGGGATGCGGAAATCGTAAACTGCTGCGTCAAAAGCGGTCCTTCAGATTGGGGACGGGCCGGCATGTCGACCGTTCGGCATGCCGGCCCGCTCAAGGGATGTGAAATTAATAACGCTCAAAGAAGGCAAGCGCGTTGTCGCTGCAGAGCTTCTGCATCACGGTCTTGCCAAAGTGCTTGGAGAGCATGTTCTGGAACTCGGGCATCTTGTTGGCATCGGAGAGGAAGGCGGGTACCGTGGCACCGTCCCAGTCGCCGCCGAGCGCGATGACGTCCTCGCCGCCCAGGTCGAGCCAGTGCTCGATATGTGCCGCTAGCTGGTCGAAGGTGACGTCTGCGGCGGTCTTGTCGGTTGCGTCGTTGGAAAGGAACTCGCTGCAGTAGTTGAGGCCGACGATACCGCCCATGTCGCGAATGGTGCGGAACTGGTCGTCGGTAAGGTTGCGTTTGACGCCGCAAACCGCACGGGAGTTGGAGTGGCTGGCGACGAAGGGACGTGTGGCGTGGGCGACAACCTCGTCAAAGCACTCATCGTTGAGGTGGGAGACGTCAAGCACCATGCCGGCGTGCTCCATCTGCGTAAGTGCCTCGATGCCGGCGGCGGTGAGGCCGGCGTGGGTATCGTGTCCGCTCGCGAGCGGTCCCTGCGCATTCCAGCTGAGCGATGACATGAGTACGCCCAAGCTCTTGAGCACCTCGATCAGCGCGGGGTCCTCGGCAAAGAACGTGGCGTTTTCGATGGTGTGGATGCAGGCGACCTTGCCGTCTTTGAGCGCGGGGCGAATGTCTGCCGCGCTGCGTACGTTGACCATGCGGTCGTGGTTGAGCATTGCCTGGCCGCTCATATGCGCCATGATCTGCGCCTGGAAGCGCGCGGCGTGGGCGGTGGGAATCTCATCGGGGACAAACGTGGCGAAGCACTGTGCCCACGGCGTGTTGCCGATCTTTGCGAGCGAGATGGCGCAGGCGTTGCCCTCGATGAGGTCGAAATCTTGCGGATGCGTTTCGTCGCCGGGGAAATAACCGTCGGTGCCGGCGGTAAAGCGCAGGTCGAGATCGAGCGTGGCCCAGCCGATTCGGTCGGCGGTGTCGCAGTGTAGGTCAAATACGGGATATGCCATGGTTCCTCCGGTTGCAGCGTTTCTTTGCAAACTGTCATTGAATTGTATGACTAGGGTATAGTTAGCGCCATATGTTCACGGCGGCCCGCGTTGTGCGCCGCCCTTATCACGGAGGTTACCATGTCCAACCAGGGCAAGAAGGTCAAGACTCATTATCGCGGCACGCTCGACGACGGCACGCAGTTCGATAGCTCCTACGATCGCGGCGAGCCGCTGGAGTTCACCTGCGGCGCCGGTCAGATGATCAAGGGCTTCGACGCCGCTGTTGTCGACATGCAGGTGGGCGAGAAGAAGACCGTGCACATTCCTGCTGCCGATGCCTACGGCGAGCACAACCCCGAGATGGTTATTACCTTCCCGGCCGAACAGGTTCCCAACATCGAGCAGATCGAGAAGGGCATGAAGCTTTTCCTGTCCACGCCGAGCGGCATGCCCGTCCCCGCCGTGGTCATCGACGTAACGCCTGAGGCCGTGACGCTCGACGCCAACCACGAGCTGGCCGGCAAGGACCTCAACTTTGATATCGAGCTCGTTGAGGTCGAGGGTTAGAGTATGCCTGAACGCTTGGTTTCGACGACATGCTTGGGAAATCTCAACGATCCGTCCTATGAGCTTTTGCTTCGCCGGGAGCTGGGCGGTGTCTTTGAAGTTGACGAGCTACTACTCGATTGGGACCAGGCCGATGCCCGCACATTTGTGGGCGTGACGGAGCTGGGGCGTACGGTCGATATTCGGCTGGGCGCTGCCGATGGCGATCGCCTTGCCGATGGCGATGCGCTTGTCATCGACCGTTCGGGCATGGTGCCCGTGGTGGTTGTCGTACGCCTGCGCAGTGCCGAGGTTTATTTGGTCGAAGTTGACCGCATGGACCCGATTGCGCTCGCGCATGCGTGCTGGGAGATCGGCAATATGCACGCGCCGCTTTTCCGAGGCGATTCGGACGAGTATACCGTGCGCATGTATACGCCGGTGCAGCCTGTTTTGGGCCGCATGCTCCGGGGCGTCGAGGGCGTTCGGCTCTCGACGGTTACCCGTGAACTCGATTCGGACCGGCGCTTTGCGTCGAGTGCGGCGGATGCCGTTGTGAGTATGGCTCCAGACTTTACGATCGTAAAAAAGGCGCGCGGCTAAGCGCGCGTATGCGCAAGACGGGCTTTGAGGGGCGACCGATCAAGGTCCGTCTTGCTGTTGATATGAGGCTTTGGGGGAAGCATATGGGTCTTGAGGGAATCAAACTGATTGCATGCGATTTGGACGGCACGTTGCTGCATCCGGGGGAGCGCGAGCTGCGTTCCGAGGCCTTTGAGCTTATCGATGAGCTGCATCGTCGTGGTATCGTGTTTATGCCGGCGAGTGGCCGTCAATATGCGAGCTTGCGCTACCTGTTTGCCCCGGTGGCCGATGAGCTCGCCTATGTATGCGAAAACGGAACCCTGGTGATGAGCGAGGGGCGTGCCGTCGTCAAGCGTTCCATGGAGCGTAGCCTTGCTATGGTTATCGCGAATACCGTGGTTGCGTATCCCCATACCGACATGACCCTTTCGTGTGAGGGGCACATCTACACCATGAGCGGCAACGATGCGTTCGTCGACCATTTGCGCTATGTGGTCCACTGCGATGTGGCGGTGGTCGACCGTCCCGAGGACATCGACGAGGATGTCATTAAGATTGGCTTCCAGACGCCCGAGGTGGATTATCCGGCGGCCCGGGAGTATTTCGAGCGCCTCTTTGGCGACCGTGTCGATGTGATGACGTCAGGAACCGCATGGACGGACCTTATCGGTTTCGGTTCGGGCAAGGGCTCCGCGCTTGTCGATTACGGTCGTGTCCTGGGGATTTCGCCCGATGAGATGATGGCATTTGGCGACAATGAGAACGATCGCGACATGCTCAACGTCGTGGGCCATCCCTATCTGATGGAGAGCTGCAACCCCACCATGCGCGGTATCAACGATCGCGTCCGTTACGTGCACACGGTCGAAGAAGAACTGCGCCGCCTGCTCGCCGAGTAGGTTTTCGGGACATGCCTAGAAATGTACTGTTTGCTGTAACGGATGGGAAAGTAGATTTGCAGGCATGCCCCAAAGGCTACCGGCAGTCGGGGCAGAGTCCCTCAAAGATGGTGTAGTGCGAGCTGACGCTCCATCCGATTTGTTCGGATGCCCTGGCGTCGAGCTGGGCATCGAAGGGGAGCGGCACGTCGATGACGCGGCTGCACGAGGTGCAGATGATATGTGCGTGCGGCTCGATGGTGCGATCGAAGCGGCTGCTCCCCGGCGTCTTAATAGAGAGAATCTCGCCGGCGTCGGCTAAGAGATTGAGGTTGCGGTAGACTGTGCCGCGGCTGATCTTGTCATCCTGTTCGCGTACGACATTGTAGATTTCGTCGGCGGTGGGATGGTTATAGCTTTGGCGCACGGCGTCAAGAACCAGCTTTCGCTGCCTGGTATTCCTTCTTTGCACCGCCATGCGCCTCGCCTCTTTTCTATTAACGGTCGTAGGTAAATGATACCGTATTTAGCACACAATACTAATAATGAGGAGTGAAACCGTCTTCATTGGCAAGTGGGGCTCGGACCTGAGCGTCTATGAGGCGAAAACGCGTCCCCATGCGCTCATAGGAGGCATGAAGCGCCTCGAGATGAGATAGGATGTTTGCCGGAGCTCCCTGTATCTCCATCTCGACTGACCCGTCTTCCTTGTTACTCACCCAGCCGGTGAGTGCGCGTGCCTGTGCGAGGTTGGTGTTGGTGAAGCGAAAACCAACGCCTTGGACTTGCCCCTCCCAGCGCAGGAAATAACGCAGGGGAGTGTCTTGAGTGGCCTCGTCGCTTGCGAGCACAGCAAGCCTGCGGCGCAGCTCGAGCTCGACGTTTGATGGTTTTTGAGGCTCTCGACTGCCGCCGGTGACGCTGGAGAAGAACGTATCGAAGAGGCCCATCGCTATGCCTGCTTGCCTGCGTCGGCCGGGAAGGTAATGCCGGCCTGCTGGCGCACGGCATCCATGATGCGCAGTGAGACGAGCGTGACATCGCGGTAGTGGCCGAGCTCGTGGCGTCCCGCCGGGGTCTCCCAAATCTCTTCCTTAACGTTATCGATGCCGCCGATGGCGGTGATAAAGTCTGCGAGTTCGTATTCCATGGTGTTGCTCGATTTGGGCAGGTCGAGCACGCGGCCGTTGTCGCCCTGTTCGCGCGGTGCCTCGGTCGCCGAGCCGCGTACGACGTCGCCGCGATAGTCGATGCGGACGTTGCGGGGCGTGGACAGATGGTCGATCTGGATAGTGCCGTGCTCGCCTTCGATCTGCGAGGGCAGCAGGTCATTCGTAATTTTGGAGTGCGCGAGCTCGACGGAGATACGGCCACCGCCGTAGCTGGCGAGGATGGAACCGCAGCCATCGATGGGGCCGTGCGTGAGCTGTCGCGTGGCGGGGTCGAGCAGAGTAGCCATGCTCGTAAGGCCGGAGGGCATGCCGAAAATCTCGACCATGGGCTCGACGGTGTAGACGCCAATATCCATGAGGGAACCCGATGCCATATTGCAGTCGAAGATATTGGTGGCGCGTCCCGCGAGAATCTCGTTGTAGCGCGAGGAATACTTGCCAAAGCGCAATGAGGCGCGGCGGATGGGGGCGATCTCGCCCAGGGCGTCCTCGATGGCGTGGAAGGCGGGATCGTGGAGGGGGCGCATGGCCTCGAGGGCCACGACACCTGCTGCCTCGGCAGCGCGGAAGACTTCCAGCGCCTGCGCTTCGGTGGCGCAGAAGGGTTTCTCGACGATGACGTGCTTGCCACCGGCGATGCAGGCAAGGGCCTGCTCGTAGTGAAGTGCGTTAGGGCTGCCGATATAGACGGCGTCGACGTCGGCGGCTACCGCAAGCTCATCGAGTGACGTAAAGTTTCGCTCGCCGCCGTGCTCGGCAGTAAAGGCGGCGCCGCGCTCGGCATTGCGCGAGAGCGTGCCTACGAATACGGCCTGGTCGTTGGCATTGACGACCTGGATAAAGTCGTCGGTAATCATGGATGTGCCGATGGTTGCGATACGCAACATGTGTCCCCCTTGCGTTGTTTGGCTTACAGGACGAGTGTAGCGCGGGAGGACACAAAAGCGTGCGAAAACGCCGTTACAGGTCGCTCTCGTTAAAGCCGGCGTCGATATCGAGGTTGCTGCCGTCGGCCGCCGTGGTGGCAAGCTCGTCGCAGCGCTCATTGAGCTCGTGGCCGGCATGCCCCTTAACCCAGATGAACTCCACTTTGTGTTTGCTCTTTGCGGTGAGCAGGCGCTCCCACAGATCGCGGTTCTTGACAGGCTGCTTGTTGGCGGTCCTCCAGCCTCGTTTTTTCCAGCCGTCAATCCAGTGTTTGTTGAAGGCGTTAACGACGTACTGCGAATCGGAATGGACCTCGACCTCGCAGGGGCGGTTAAGTGCCTCGAGCGCCACGATGACCGCCATGAGCTCCATGCGGTTGTTGGTGGTCTTGGCGTAACCGCGCGAAAGCTCGGAGGTGAAGGTCTTGCCGGCGGGGTTGGTGTATTTGAGCACGGCGCCGTAGCCGCCGCGTCCCGGATTTGATCGGGCCGAGCCGTCGGTATAGATGATGACCTTCACGGGCTTCCTTTCGTTGGGTACGTTTCGTGTGAGTGACCATTGTAGCGCCATGCCCGCCGGGGGCTAGCAATCTACGATTTCTATCCCGTCTTCCGACAGTTAGTTGGCATGGATGATGCGGTTGAGCTCGTCGAGGTATTGCTGCAAGAGGGGAGAGGGCTTGCGCTCGTCGTGCATGATATAGCCTACGTGCATCGTTGGGGCGTCTGCTAACGGGATCGATGCCATACCCCATTGCATTTCATTGGAGAGGACACCGGTCGACAGGGTGTAACCGTTCGACGTGATAAGTAAGTTAGTAAGTGTTCCGCGGTCCGAGATTCGTATGTTGCGGTCGCAAGGGATATAGCTAAAAGGTTCCTCGGCGTAATAGAAGGAGTTTGAGGTTCCCTGTTCAAAGCTGTAGCGCGTATAGGGTGTGAGGTCGGCAAGGGACAGCTGCGGGCGGCGGGCAAGCGGGTGGCGCTCGCTAACGAAGACGTGGACCGTCGCGTCGAATAGGGGATGGAAGCTCGCGCGCGCATCGGCAAAAGCCTTCTGCAGAACACGGGCGTTAAAGTCATCCAGATACAGAATGCCGATATCGCTGCGAAACGCGCGGACGTCATCGATGATCTGCGATGTGGTGGTCTCGCGCATGATGAACTCGAACTTGCTGTCGCGGCAGCGCTCGACCACGTTGACAAAGGCCTCGACCGAAAAGGCGTAGTGCTGGGCGGAGATGGCGAGGCGGGCTTGCGGGGTGCCGCCGTCCTCGTAGCGCGCCTCGAGCATATCGGCCTGCTCTACGACCTGGCGCGCATAGCCCAAAAGCTCGGTGCCGTCGTTGGTGAGCGTGACGCCGCGGCTGGAGCGCGTAAAGATCTCCAGGTGGAGCTCCTGTTCCAGGCTTTTGACGGCGTTTGAGATGTTGGACTGAGCGGTATAGAGGCGCTGAGCTGCGGCGTTAATTGAGCCGGACTCTGCCACGGCAATCAGAAAACGAAGCTGCTGAAGGGTCATCGACGCCATCCTTTCGATTGCTATCTATAAAACCGATAACAGGTTAGCGCTTTTAAGTGATTGACCGAGCGAAACAATGCTCGTACTATTCAAAACACACAAAGGCGGTAGGTAATTAAACCGACCACAGAACCGGGATGCGAAAGGAGGCCCGCATATGAATTGCTTACCAAGACGAATGCCGGGCTCCTGTTTGCGCCCGTCGGCGTGATCAGGAGACAGCGACTTACTTCTCTCTTTTTATTTACTTTTGTTCGATCAAGGAGATCATCATGAGCCAGTTCATCAACAACCCCGAGCACACCTTTGGTTTCGATACCCTGCAGCTTCACGTTGGCCAGGAGAGTGCCGATCCTGCATCCGACTCCCGCGCCGTGCCTATCTACCAGACCACGAGCTATGTGTTCCGCAACTCCCAGCACGCCGCCGACCGCTTTGGTCTTGCCGACGCCGGTAACATCTACGGCCGTCTGACCAACTCCACCCAGGGCGTCTTCGAGGACCGTATCGCCGCACTCGAGGGTGGCGTGGCAGGTCTCGCCGTCGCCTCCGGTGCTGCTGCCATCACCTATACCCTGCAGGCTCTTGCCCAGGCCGGTGACCACGTGGTGGCTCAGAAGACCATCTACGGTGGCTCCTACAACCTGCTGGAGCATACGCTCTCCCAGTTTGGCGTCGAGACCACGTTTGTCGACGCTCATAACCTGGAAGAGGTCGAGGGGGCCATCAAGGACAACACCACGGTCATCTATCTCGAGACGCTCGGCAACCCCAACTCCGACATCCCCAACATCGACGCCATCTCCGAGATAGCCAAGAAGCACGGTCTGCCGGTTGTCGTCGACAACACCTTTGGCACCCCGTATCTGTTCCGTCCGCTGGAGCATGGTGCCAACATCGTCGTCCACTCCGCAACCAAGTTCATCGGCGGCCACGGCACCTCGCTGGGCGGTGTGATCGTCGACGGCGGTAACTTTGACTGGAAGGCGAGCGGTAAGTACGCCCAGATCGCTGAGCCCAACCCCTCCTACCACGGCGTTTCGTTTGCCGAGGCTGCCGGTCCCGCCGCCTTCGCAACCTATGTCCGCGCTATCCTTCTGCGTGACGAGGGTGCCTGCATCAGCCCGTTCAACGCCTGGGTCCTGCTCCAGGGCACAGAGACTCTGTCGCTGCGCGTTGACCGTCATGTCGAGAACACCAAGAAGGTCGTTGAGTTCCTGACCGGTGACACCCATGTTGCCAAGGTGAACCACCCGAGCCTGCCTGAGCACCCCGACCATGAGCTCTACAAGCAATATTTCCCCAACGGCGGTGCCTCGATCTTTACCTTTGAGATTAAGGGTGGCCAGGAGGCCGCCTGGAAGTTCATTGATCATCTACAGGTGTTCTCGCTGCTCGCCAACGTGGCCGACGTCAAGTCGCTCGTCGTGCACCCGGCTACCACCACGCACTCCCAGCTCTCTGCCGAGGAGCTCGCCGAGCAGAACATCACGTCCTCCACGATCCGTCTTTCCATCGGTACCGAGAACGCCGAGGATATCATTTGGGATCTGAAGCAGGCTTTCGCCGCGCTGGACGAGTAAGGCGACTTGTGCAAGGACCCCTTGCGACTCGATAGGTATAACTGCATAAAATGCCTGCTCAAGGCGCCTGTGCGAACAATGGTTGCACAGGCGCCTTTTTTGCATAGAGAGGGCGCAAAAACAGGGTTTTTGACATGCTTTATGCATTCGAGTTGTGGAAAACTCCTGTTGAGAGGATGTGAGTTTTACGCAATTGACGTGCGCCTTTTGAGTAAAACCGCAGGTCGCGATTTGCTCGGGGTACTATGCAGCGCGATCGAATCACACGCAGCTCAAACGCAGCAAAAACGCACTACGGAGGTTTCCAGCTACATGAGGATCGATTCACGAAAACCGAAAGCCGCCGCCCTTTCCGCCGCTCTGACCGTGGCACTTTTGGCGGGCGCCGGTGCAACTGATGCCCACGCGGCAACACTGTCCGACACGGTTGGATCCACGCCGTCCGAGACGACGCTGGTGCAGCCCGTCGACTATCGCAGCGACGGCTTTGGCTCCATGCAGGAGTGGAACGCCTCGATGGAGGCCAAGCGCGATTCCCTTGAGATGCGTGCTCAGATCATCATGAACATGTACGGTGACTATGCCACCGATGACGAGCGCGCTGTACTGCAGAGTTGTATCGACGGTGCGGGCAGTCTTTTGACGATGGAGGAGGTCGACGCGAAGTCGACCGAGCTCGATGAGCTGCGCACTGCACTTGAGGATGCCAAGCGCGAAGCGCTCGAGGTTGCTGCCGCCGAGGCGGAGGCTGCCGAGGCCGCCCAGGCTTCGTACTACAACGCCGGTTACACTCCGTCCTACGCGTCTGCCGCGTCCTACGCGAACGGATCGGGCCTGACGCGCTCTGCGGGTGTCAATAACTACAACGGTCGCCGCGAGACCTATTACAGCAGCAATGTGCTTTATCACTATCGCACGGGCGAATGGACTCAGGATTCTGAGGGCTTCTGGCGCGATTCCGACGGCTATTACGTTGTTGCCGCGGGCGATATGGCCCAGGGCTCGACCTTTACGGGCTCCAAGGGTGATTGCAAGGTCTATGACTCCGGCTGCGCCGCCGGAACTACCGACTACTATACCGGTTGGTAATCTGCCATAAGGAAAATTGGCACATGATGGGCGGGCGTCTTTACTGAGCTTTTAGGCAACGTAAAGCCGCCCGTTCTTTATGTGCGTTCGAGTTAACAGAGCCCTTACCGTGGCGGTACGCTGGGCGTATGGGTGCGGGGCACACTAGTTCATGAGAAATAAGGTCTTTCTCTTGGAGGAAGTGGTCTTGTGAATGCTCGAGATATCGCCGTTGCCGCCGTCGCGTTGATGCTTGGCTGCCTTGGTCCCACGGCCGCGCTCGTCGCGGGCATGCAGGGGACATGCGGGGCTGCTCCTATCGTGGTCGGCGCGCTGATCGCGGCCGCGCTGCTGGGAAGTGCAGGCGTGGTTCTTTGCCGCGACGATGAGGACGAGGTGTCGGGGTCGCAACGCTAACTGTTGTGAGATCGGCCGCCGGTCATAGACGAAGATGAAGGCCGCCGCAGGGGGGAGGTTCCCTTGCGGCGGTTTTGCTGTTAAGGCTGTTGAATGCGGCGCGTCGGCGCTACCAGCTTTTCTCGATATCGCGAATGCGTCGATAGAGCCATTCGTTTTGCGGTGCCTGGATATCGTGTTTGGCTGCGAGGCGGCAGATGGTGACCGCGAACTCATCAACCTCGGTTTTGCGCCTTGCGATGCGGTCTTGAGCCATCGAGGGCATACCGGCGGGGTCGATTCCCTCGATGAGGTGCACCATTTGCGTCAGGTCTGCCTCGGTCAGCTCAACGCCCTCGGCGTTGGCGACCGCAAGCGTTTCGCGCATGGCGGAAACAAAGCAGCGACGCTGCTCGGAGCCCGGCTCCGTGGCGCTTCCGTAGGTCCCGCCGTAGGCCATGCAGGTTTGGTTGATGCCGTCGTTGAGCATGAGTTTGGCCCACATGCGGTGCGCAATGTCGCGCTCGACGGTATGGGCGATGCCGCAGCGCGTGTAGAGCCCGTCGATAGCGGCGACGGTCGCGGGGTCCGTGCCGGCCGCCGCGCCAAAGCGGATCTCGCCCGCATTGGTAAAGGTGAGCGCGCCGTTGAGGAACACGGCGTCCATGCCCTGGCAGATACCAAGAACGGTATGCTCCCAGCCAAAGCGTTCGGCAATCTTTTGCTCGCTCGTAATGCCGTTGCATAGCGAGGCGATGAGCGTGTTGGGTCCCACGACGCGCTCCATAGTCTTGAGTGCTTGGTCGAGACCGGTGGTCTTGACTGTCAGGATGACCAGATCGGCGGGCGTCGCCTCGCTGGCGCGGACGGACGTGAGATCGCAGGGCTTGCCGTTGACAGTGAGCGCATCGCCCGCGTGACGCTCAAAACGGGTGTCATCCATAACGTATTCGACGGCGTCATTGCCGAGGGCCTTGGCAATCATGCTGCCGTAGAGCAGGCCGACGCCGCCCTTGCCGATAAAAGCGACCTTGTTGATCTGCATGTGAATCATCTCCCCATGTAAAAGGCGCCCGCGTAAGGGGCGCCTGATGGATTGTATGCTGCCAGGGTGATTGGTGGGTGCGCGGGGCGGCTGTTATAAAAAAGAAACGTTTGCCTGGACGCTACGCTGCAGGGCAGACCGCAAAGACATGCGCGTGGTCATGCCCGGCTCCTTTCATCGGGCTTTTTGCTGATGTTAAAGCGGTGCCGTGACGGCTCGATTTCTGCTGCGTTACGATACGTTCTCGATTGCGATTCCACGATGTTTCGGCTGCGTGACCATTGTGTTTCGCCTTGCCGGGGCGCTGATGGCGAAGGGAGGGGCCGTGCAATACCGTGTTGACCCCAAAAGTGGTAACCGAATATCCGCTCTGGGTCTGGGCTGCATGAGGTTTCCCGGTGCGCCGGGACACCCCGATGCGAAGACCGCCGACGCTATCATCTCCCGTGCGGTGGAGCAGGGGATTAACTACCTGGACACGGCCTATCTCTATCCCGGCAACGAGGCGTGCGTGGGTGCGTCGCTTGAGCGCCTGGGCTTGCGCGACCAGGTTTTGCTCGCAACCAAGCTGCCGCATGCTTCGTGCAAATGCGCGGAGGATTTCGACCGGTTCTTCGACGAGCAACTGCGCCGCCTACGGACCGACCATATCGACTATTACCTCATGCACAACATTACCTCGCCCGCCCAGTGGGAACGTGTGGTGGCGTTGGGCATCGAGGACTGGATCGCGCGTCAAAAGGCGGCGGGGCGCATTCGCCAGATTGGTTTTTCGTACCACGGCAGCGCAGCGGACTTTCTGACAATGCTCGATGCATATGAGTGGGACTTTTGCCAGATCCAGTACAATTACGCTGGAGAGCGCTATCAGGCGGGAACGGCGGGGCTCATGGCCGCCGCCGAGCGAGGCCTCGCGGTGTTTGTGATGGAGCCGCTGCTGGGCGGGCGTTTAGCGGGCAAGCTGCCGCCACGGGCCCGCGCTGTGCTCGATAGTGCCCGTGACCCGCATTTGCGCACTCCTGCCGCCTGGGGTCTTTCGTGGGTGTGGAATCATCCTCAGGTGACGATGCTGCTTTCGGGTATGACCGATACCGCGCAGGTGGATGAGAATGCAGCGCTGGCCAATCGTGCGCTGCCGGACTCGATGACGACAGGTCAGCTTGATACCATCGCGCGCGTGCTGGAAGAGTTTGAGAAAACGAACCGCGTGCCCTGCACGGGATGCGGCTACTGCATGCCATGCCCCAAGGGTATCAACATTCCCGGCTGCTTTGCCGCCTACAACGCGAGCTATGCGCACAGCTGGTTTACGGGGCTGTCGCAATACTTTACGGCGAGTGCGGTGCGCACGAGCGAGCCCAAACTCGTGAGCAATTGCGTCAAGTGCGGCAAATGTGCGCGTCACTGCCCACAGCACATCGATATCCCCGAGCGTCTCGACGACGTACGCCGCCGTTTTCAGCCTGGACCCGTGACGGCAGTGCTTAAGGCCTTCGGCAAAACGCGCTCCTCGTGACCCTTTTATAACTTGCGGTGGAATAGTTCCTGTTTGCGGCAGAATAAGGCATCAACAGGAACTATTTCACCGCAACTGATGGGAGGCTATCGTGGGTGACCGAGGTTTACGAAATGATTCGCGTGAGGTTCGTTGGGGCATTTTGGGCGCTGGGCACATTTCTCATCGATTTGCATCGTCGCTCAAGAAGGCCGACGGGGCACGGCTGGTGGCTGCGGCCGGCCGCACTCCTGCACATGTCGAGGAATTTTGCCGAGCGTTTTCGATCGATGCTGCGCATGGCCATGCCTCGGTCGACGATAACGGCAATGCGGCTTATGACGCGCTGATTGCCGACCCCGATGTCGACGCAATCTACTTGGCTCTTCCGCATGGCATGCATACGCGTTGGGCCTGTCGCGCGCTGCGCGCCGGAAAGGCCGTGCTGTGCGAAAAGCCGGCCGTTTTGAGTGAGGAAGAGGCTCTCTCGATTGCCTCCACCTCTCGCGAGCGCGGCGTGCTGTTTATGGAGGCGATGAAGAATCGGTTTTGCCCGATGCGCACTCGCGTGAAGGACTTGCTTGCGTCGGGTGAGCTTGGCCGTATTGTCTCGATTGAAAGCGTGCAAAAGCTCGATTACGGCGAGCCTCCTTCGGGCTATCTGCTTGATCCGTTGCAGGGCGGCTGTCTATATGACATGGGCTGCTATGCGGTCGGTTGGTTTGAGGATTTGCTCGCGGGCGCGTGCGAGGTTTCGTCCCGTGAAGTTCGCTGGCGTGACGTGTCAGGCGGCCGCGTCGATTGGGCCGATGAGATCCATATGAGCGTCGGCGGTATACCCATTCATATGGTGTGCGATGGCAAGGCAGCATATGAAAGCCGCTTAACGATTGCCTGTGAGCGGGGCTCGTTGGAAATCGAGCGTCTCCATCGCCCCGAGCTCGCCCATGTGAAGTATTCCGACGGTCGAGTACTCGAAATCGATGCACCATTTGAAGTCGATGATTTTTACGGTGAGGCGTCGCATGCGACGCAGCTCATTCAGGCGGGGAAACTCGAAAGCCCCATCATGTCCCTAGCCGCCACACAGCGCTGTGCGCACATCATCGATGCGATTCGCTTGAAACTTTAGGGCGTGGGGGCATGGCGCCAGCGCTTGGAATGCCTGGAGGCCTTTGCTCCTGATGCCCCTTTTATAACTTGCGGTGGAATACGGTCTGTTTGCGCCAAAATAAGGCACCAATAGACCGTATTTTTCCGCAACTGATGAGGAGGGAGCTGGAGATGCTGACGATTGGGTGTCATCTTTCGACGACGAAGGGCTATCGGGCGATGGGGGAGACGGCGCTATCCATTGGCGCCAATACCTTTGCATTCTTTACGCGCAACCCGCGCGGCGGCAAGGCGAAAGATCTTGACATGGATGACGTGGCGGCCCTGCGCGAGCTTATGGAGCAAAACGACTTCGGCCCACTCGTGGCGCATGCCCCCTATACCTACAACCCCTGTTCTGCCAAAGAGCGGGCGCGCGAGTTTGCCCTGGAGGCCATGGCAGAGGACCTGCGGCGCATGGAGGCACTGCCCGGCAACTACTACAACTTCCATCCCGGTGCGCATGTGGGGCAGGGCTCCGACGCCGGTATTCAGATGATCGTCGACACCCTGTGCCAGGTGATGTTTGAGGGTCAGCAGACGACGGTGCTGCTCGAGACCATGGCCGGCAAGGGCACCGAGGTAGGCCGCAGCTTTGAAGAACTGGCGCTCATCATTGAGGGTGTTGCCGACAAGCGCCCCGAGCTGTCGGCCAAGTTGGGCGTTTGCCTGGACACCTGCCATGTGAATGACGCCGGCTACGACATCATCCATGATCTGGACGGTGTGCTTGAAGAGTTCGATCGTGTGGTGGGTATCGAGCGCCTGCGCGCCGTGCATATCAATGACTCCAAGAACCCCTGCGGTGCCCATAAGGATCGCCACGAGTGCATCGGCAAGGGCTACCTAGGTAGTGAAGAGTTTGGCGGCGGTATGCAGGTTATGCAGAATATTGTATCGAATGGCCCCTTGCGCGCATTGCCATTCATTTTGGAGACACCGAACGAACTTGCAGGTTATGCGGCTGAAATTAAACTGTTAAGGTCATTGCAGCAGTAATGACTGTCACAAAGTGGAGTGTTCCATTCACGTTATGGGTTTGTTTCAATCAGTTTTCTAATTGCAGTTTCGCATTTACGGGTGCATAATATCCAACAGTTTTTGCAGACCTCTGAATCAAACGGGGTCACCGGAAGGAGACTGATTATGAAGCTCAAGAAACTTGGCGCATTTGCCGCCACGGGCGCCATGGCGCTCGCCCTCGCACTGACGGGCTGCGGCTCGTCCAACGCCACCTCTGGTTCCGATGCCGGTTCCAGCAGCTCTGACGACGTGAAGGTCGAGAAGGTCGACGGCTCCAAGGAGTACGCACTCGTCAAGGACGGTACGCTGACCGTCGGCACCTCTGCCGAGTACGCTCCGTTTGAGTACAAGGATGACAACGGCGATTATCAGGGCTTTGACCTTGAGCTCATCAAGGCTATCGGCGACAAGCTGGGCCTGGATGTCGAGTACGTCAACAACGACTTCGACACGCTCGTCCCCGGCGTTGCTTCGGGTGCCAAGTACGACGTCGCCATCGCGGCTATCACTGACACGCCCGAGCGTGAGAAGGAAGTCACTTTCTCCGATTCCTACTACATGGACGATCAGGCTATCGTGACCAAGGTCGATAACACCGACATCACGGCCGACAACTACAGCGATAAGCTCAACAGCGCCGACGCTACCATCATCGTCCAGTCTGGCTCGACCGCCGAGGCCTTTGCCCAGGAGAACTTCCCCAAGGCCAAGATCGTCCCCTACAAGGACGCCACCGAGTGCTTCAGCGCCCTGCAGTCCGATAAGGGCGATGCCGTAGTCACCAACCGCTCCGTTGCTAGCCAGCTGACCGCCGAGCAGTTCAACACCTGCCAGACCATCAAGCAGGTCAGCACCGGCGAGGAGTACGCCATCGCCATCAACCAGGGCAACACCAAGCTCAAGGACGACATCAACCAGGCCATCAAGGACCTGACCGATGACGGTACCGTTGACGCCCTCATGGCTAAGTACAACATCAAGTAAAATAGTTACTTGATTGCGCGCGGGCCCTTTCCGTTTTGGCGGAGAGGGCCTTTGCGCTTCTCTTTGACGGAGAGCGTTTCCGTCTCGTTTTGTCGGCAACTTCTACGATAGGAGCCACCTTGTCTCGACTGAACAAAGGGGCCGCGGAGCAGCGTTTTCCACTGCCCGCCTTGCTCCAAAAGCTAGCCTGTGTCATGGCCGTGGCGCTCGCGCTGGTGTGCGCGGGGGCATATGCGCCCACGACCGCCCAGGCGCTTGAGACCGCAAAGATTACCGCCCGACCCAACACCGGTTCGGGCAGCGCTGTGGTCGGCGGCACCGAGACGCGCATTACCTGGGAGGTTCAGGCCGATGCCGACGAGGAGCTGAGCGGTCTTTCGCTGACGTTTGTCGACGGTACGACGTTTGGTACCGATGACACGCGATTGACGATGCTCTCGGGCGAGGACCTCATGGATCGTACGCCCATGAAGCCCACGTGCAAGGCTGACGGCCAGACGCTCAAGATTGACTTTGGCGAGACGGCGCCTGCCGGCGGCTTTTTCCGTGTCGAGGTTTACGGCGTGACCTTCCCCGTCGAGGGCGGCGATGAGGCCTTTAGCGGCACCTATACGCTCGCCGACGGGTCGACCAAGAAGATCTCCAAGATTCCGTCGGTGGAGATCAAGGGAGTGACGGCCTTCGATAACTTCCTGGCTGACCTTAAAGAGCAGCCGTGGGTCGAGGCGTGGAACTCCAATATGTTCCTGCGCCTGTTCCTGAACCCGGTCATTTTGGTCCAGAGCCTGCCGATCGTCTTCAAGGGCTTCCTTATGTCGCTCTCGATCGTGCTCGTGGCATTTCCGTTGGCCATTCCCTTTGGCTTTGCGCTGTCGCTCATGCGCATTTCCAAGTCGCGCATCCTTCGCTGCCTTGCCGGCATCTATGTGAATATCATCCGCGGCACGCCGGCGTTCTTGCAGATCTACATTGCGTTCTTTGGCTTGCCGCTGGCCGGTGTCAAAGTGGACGACTATGTGCTGGGTGTTATCGTCATGGCCATGAACTCGTCTGCGTACCTGTGCGAGATCTTCCGTGCCGGTATTCAGTCGATCCCCAAGGGTCAAAACGAGGCTGCTCGCTCGCTGGGCATGAATGCCTTCCAGACGCTGCTCTATGTCATGATTCCGCAGACGTTCCGCAATGTCCTGCCTACGCTGACCAGCGAGTTCATCCTGCTCTACAAGGACACGTCGCTGCTTGCCGCCGTGGGTGTCGTCGAGATCGTCATGAACGCCCGCACCATCGTGGCCACGACGGGCTCCATCACGCCGTATGTGGTTGCCGCTCTGTTCTATCTGGTCATTACCCTGCCGCTTGCGCGCTTGGTGAGCGGTCTTGAGGCGAGGCTTTTGGGCACGGCCGAGACCAAGAAGAAGCGTCCCACCAAGAGCGCCGGACAGGTTGTCGCGACGCCCGCCGATCATATCGCCGGTCTGTAAGGAGGTCCTGTCATGAGTGAAACGAATTCCAACGAGGTCGTTGTCAGCATCAAGAACCTCCAAAAGGCTTTTGGCGATAACGTGGTCCTGCGTGATATCGATCTGGACGTGCACAAAGGTGAGGTCGTTGTGGTCCTGGGCCCCTCGGGCTCGGGCAAGTCGACGATGCTTCGCTGCATCAATCGCCTGGAGCATCCCACGAGCGGCTCGATTGTCGTTGAGGGCGTGGATGTGTGTGCCAAGGGCGTCGACCTCAATAAGGTACGTACGCACTTGGGCATGGTGTTTCAGCAGTTCAACCTGTTCCCGCACCTGTCGGTTAAAAAGAACGTCATGCTTGCGCAGCAAAAGGTGCTCAAGCGCAGTAAGGAAGAGGCCGAGAAGATCGCCATCGAGGAGCTGACCAAGGTCGGCCTGGCCGAGCGCATCGATTTTATGCCGAGTCAGCTTTCGGGCGGCCAGCAGCAGCGCGTGGCCATCGCCCGCGCCCTGTCGATGAACCCGCACGTGATGCTCTTTGACGAGGCCACGTCGGCGCTCGACCCCGAGCTCGTCCGCGATGTATTGGGCGTCATGCGCGACCTGGCACGTGACGGTATGACCATGATCGTGGTGACCCACGAGATGGGCTTTGCTCGCGACGTCGCCGATCGCGTCGTCTTTATGGACGGCGGCGTTATCGTGGAAGAGGGCACGCCGAGCGAGGTCTTCGACCACCCCAAGAGCGAGCGCACCAAGGCGTTCTTGGGCAATATCTCGTAGCCGGTTGATGTAACTGCCGTTGCAAAAGAGCGGGGCTGGACTTGAATCCAGCCCCGCTCTTTTGTAGGGATGGGGATGCGCTTTGATGCAGGCTCTCTTGGAGGCCCTGGGTTCGTTACGCGAGCTCGGCTCCGAGGGCCTTGCAAGCGGTCTCGCCCTCGTCGTCGGGCGCGTCGTAGCAGATGGTGGAGTCCACGACGTTGACGCCCGCCTCGTCGGCGTCCGCCTTCCAGTTGTCCATCCATTCGCCCTCGGCCCACGAATAAGAGCCAAAGAGGACGACCTTCTTGTCGCCGAGGGTCTCCTTGACCTCATCCCACATGGGCTGGAACTCATCGTATTCAAGCTCCTCGGAACCCATGGCGGGGCAGCCGAAGGCGAAGGCATCATATTCGGCGACCTTGTCGGCAGAGAAGTCGGCGCAGGAGATGACCTCTGCCTCGGCGCCGGCACCGGTTGCGCCCTCGGCAACGAAGTTTGCCATGGCCTCGGTGTTGCCTGTACCGCTCCAGTAGACGACTGCGATCTTGCTCATATGTCTTCCTTTCGGTTGTGCGGCGTGCGGCCGCGTTTTGTATGCTCTATCGGGTTGCCTGGACAAGTTGTCCCAGAGTGCAGCCCTGTTGATAGATGTAGGTAAGGTATTGCGTGCATGCGCGATAGGAATCGAAGGTCGTGAGCGCCTGCTCAACGTTTGTGTATACCTTCCATGCGCCAAAGACCTTATAGTTTTCGCCGTGCTGGACGATAAACTGATGGACATCTTCGTAGGGATAGCCCAAAAAATAGCCAATTTCGTGGGGGAACTCGCACATGCACCCCGTATCGCAGTGCCTATTTCGCGCGAGCGCGCAGACGCTGCCGTCATAGGCGCTCTCTGCGGCATTGCTGCTTGCCAGCGTGATGCGCGCGGCGAGATGCACCAGGGACGCGGGCAGGTTGTGGACATCGTAACCTTCGGCGGCAAGCGCCGTCGTGGCGCGGGGGTCGGAGAGGTATCGCATGAGGTCTGCAGGGCGGTACACATAGATGAGCGCTCCGCAGGGGCGCCAGACCAAAACGCTCATATGGATCCCGAGTGGCTGGAGCTCGCGGTTGCATTGGGCTATGACGGCGAGCAGGCGAGAGCGTCGCTCTTCGATATGGGCGGCGCTGGGTTTTCCGTTTTGGTTGGCGTAAACGCCGGGATAGGTAAAGAGCGAAGCCGGCTTGATACCTGCGAGCGTAGGGGAGCAGTTGCGCACGACAGCCGTTTGGTATGTTGGGATGTCAATGGTTCGAGTCACGATGCCCCTTTCGGGTCCTCAGTTGTTAGCCTAGGAAAACTTATACACGAAAGTAAGCCATGGTCAACAAAAAAGTTTGAAGAGGGAAACTAATTGACCGAACAGACATGATTTTGGGTTAAGATGGGGACACCCCATGGGGGTATCTAGATAGGGCTACTTGAAAGGGGAACGCATGAGTGACTTGCTCAGCCCTGCGAATCTCATCGTGCTGGCCGTCATTGCCGTCGGCATGTTTTTTGGACTGCGTCGCATTGCCGCTTCGACACATGGGAAGAGTTGTTGCAGCGATGGTGCGAGCGGCAAGAAGGCCAAAAAGGTTGTTGTGGTGGATACCGATGCGTCACACTATCCCTATAGCGATGAGCTGCTCATCGGCGGCATGAGCTGTGACGGCTGCGCTCAGAACGTAGCCAATGCCCTCAATGCACTGGATGGCGTGTGGGCAACGGTGACGTATGCGGACCACACGGCACGCGTGCGCTCTAAGCAGCCGGTTGATCGTGATGTCCTCGAGACGGCCGTGAAAGACGCGGGCTACTACGTCATGACGCTGTAAGCGTCGCTCTGGATGCGCTTCCTTGGCTAAGCTCGTCCGCGCAGTTCGATGTCTTGGATGCCGTCGAAGTCGATGGCGATGTCTCGGAGCTTGAGGAGCTTGAAGGCGGGGAGCGCCTCGTCGAGGATGCCGGTGCGGCTGCGATAGCCGTATGTATCGTAATAGGTGACACGAACCAAGTCGCCACGTTTGAGACCCTCGAGTTTTTTAGAAAGCACGAGGGCTTTTTCTTCCGTGAGCTCACGTTTTGGCTCGATGGTGATTTCCTGCTTGCGCACGAGTTCGTAGTATCCCGTGAGGGCGGCAAAGGGCATAAACTGTGCGGCGCGGTTGGCGCGCACGGCACCGTTGGCAGTGAGGTTGGGGTCGGCGGCGCGGCGTCTGCCCTCGGGGTCCGCCAAGCGCTCGAAGGCGGTCGGCGGGCGCACGGGCTGTTGTTTGGGTTTAGGCACGGTGTCCTCCAACTTGTTCGTTGCGTTCGCGCGCGGTGGCGCCGGCGGTAAAGCTTAATCCCTTGACGAGCGCGTTCTTGCCGTACTTGCCTTTCACGGCCAGGACGGTGCGCGCCAGGTCGCGCTCGCGCTCATCGGCCTCGATATCGCTGAATAGATCGATGGTGGCAAATTCCTCGGGCATGAGGTTGCCAAATCCCAGGTTGATGCGCTTGACCGGTCGTTTGGGATCGACAGTCTGCGCCCAGAGCTCATCGAAATAGCCCATGATCTTCTTAAACGAATTGGTACGCTCGGGCAGCTTTCGCGAGGCGTTAGAGTGCGCAAAGAGTGCGGCATAGCCACCGCGCGGTTTGCCGCCATGCTCTCCCACAAAGATGCCATCGATTGCCTGCGCTTCGCGCACCAGGCGACGCCGTTCGTCATCGCGCTGGACGGGCTTGGGCGCACGGGGCGCGAGCTCGGGGCCGGCGGTTGCGGTGGGTTCGATACTCGATGTGCTCGAGCGCAGGTGCCCGCATCCGTCCACATACTGCGCTGTACCGCTGGCGTCGAGGCGGCGTATGTCGGCGCGTTCGCTCGCGTAGCCCACAAAGAGCGAGATGCTGTCGCAGACCACGTGCTTATCGACCAAGTCTAAAACGGCGTTGTCGACCATCTCGCGCAAGACGGTATAGGCCTGTTCGTAGGCATAACCCTTCGAGAGCACCTGTCCTGTGGTGGTCGAAGTTGCTTGCGGGCGATAGGCTTGGATATCGGCGATGGTTGTCGGCTCGCGCCCGAAGGCATGGTCGATGAGATATTCGGCATTGACGCCGAGCTCGTCGTAAAGCAGGTTTTCGTCGAGCGCCGCGACGCCCATCAGATCGTAGACGCCGTATTTCTCGAGGCGGGCTGCCACGCCGGGACCGATGCCCCAGATATCGGTGATGGGACGATGGGGCCAGATCTCCTTGCGAAAGGTCTCGTCGTCGAGTATGCCGATGCGGCTGGGTACGTGCTTGGCGGTAATGTCGAGCGCTACCTTGGCCTGGAATAGGTTGGGGCCGATGCCGACCGTCGCCGTGATGCCGGTGCGCGCGAGGACCTCGTCGCGCAGCGTGCAGGCGAACCCTTCCGCATCTGTGCGATAGAGGTCCAGATAGGGCGTCACGTCGATAAAGCACTCATCGATGGAGTAGACGTGCACGTCCTGGGGGCTGACGTATTCCAGATAGATACCGTAGATTTTCGCCGACACCTCCATGTAATGCTGCATGCGCGGTACGGCCGTGATGTAGTCGATGCCATCGGGAATTTCGAACAAACGGCAGCGATTGTGTATCCCGAGGTCCTTCATGGCCTGTGTGATGGCGAGGCAGATGGTCGTGCGCCCGCGCGATTCGTCGGCAACGACCAGGTTGGTGGTGAGCGGATCGAGCCCACGGTCGACGCACTCGACGCTGGCATAAAACGTCTTGAGGTCGATGCAGATATAGGTGTGCTGCTCGTGCGCCATCCGTGTCCTTTCATCAAACACATGTTCTTATCGAATACCTGTTCGATAATACCCGCTCGTCCGGACATCGTCAAAACCTGTCAAAAAGGGATTGGTTTGTTTTGGTAGGTATGGTCGTGTGGTTGGATTGGGTTTTAACGCAGCTCTAAAGAGTGCGAAACAGCTCGGAAAACCTCGCTTCGTAGCATGGGCCTAACGATTGATACCGCCTATACGCACGGAAGGGTTGTGGAAAAGATGGTCAATTATGGGTTTGGTATGCCGACGCGCCTTGTTGCGGATGGAGACGTGGCTCGCTGGTGCGGACGATTGGTCGCTCACTACGGAGGCACCAAGGCACTGGTCGTGCTGGGAGGCGACAAGCATGCGCGCGACGAGCTTGTCTCGGCGGCACTTGGCTCGCTTGATCGAGCCCTGCTCGAACGCGTGCTTTTTCGCTGCGACTCGGTTGAGAGCGACAGGGGAGACGAGCTGATCGACGAAGCCGTGGCCCTGGCGACCGACGAGGGCGTGGACTTTGTCCTGGCGATTGGCGATGCCGATACTGCTGGCTTTGCGCGCGAGCTCGCGCGTCGCATGGCGGCGCTCGATGCCGGCGAAGACGGCTTTGTGCCTTATGGATGCATTGTCTCGGAGGGCAAGGTGCCTGCCGTCGCGGGAGCCGGCGAGGTTCCCGTTTTTGCCATTATCGCGCCCGAACTGCTGGAGGGCATCGGGTCTCCTCTGCGTGAGTTGCTCGGTAGCGTCTGCGCCGCGGCCTAATATTTGCCATAAAGGGACGGGTTATTTTTGGTTGGTAAAGCGTTTGACCTGCCAAAATAAGCCTGTCCCTTTTTGATCGGTTGCCGTTTGGGGGCCGATTGGCAACGCTCGCTGATTGTAGTCTTGACCTGCGCTAGAATAGTGCCATCTGAATGTCCGGGTGCATGGAGGCGTGCGCCCGTATGCTGAGGAGGACTCTATGGCAACTGTTGCCGCACCTATCGATGCTACGTCGACTGCCGCTTGGAAGGCACTCGAGGCTCATCAGGAGAAGCTTGAGGCCGATGGTATCGACCTCAAGGCCTGGTTCGCCGCCGATGTCGATCGCGTGAACAAGCTGAGCTTTGACGCCGGTGACCTGCACTTTGATCTGTCGAAGAACCTGGTGACCGACGAGACCGTCAAGCTGCTGTGCGATCTTGCCCGCGAGGTGAAGCTCGAGGAGCGCCGCGACGCCATGTTCTCCGGCGAGCACATTAACACCACCGAGGACCGCGCCGTCCTGCACACCGCGCTTCGTCGCCCGGCAAGCGAGAAGGGTCAGCTCATCGTCGACGGCCAGGACGTCGTCGCCGACGTGCACGAGGTCCTCGATCGCATGTATGCCTTCGCCGAGCGCGTGCGCTCCGGTGAGTGGAAGGGCGTTACCGGCAAGAAGATCGAGCATCTGGTGTCCATCGGCATCGGCGGCTCCGATCTGGGCCCGGTCATGGCTTACGAGGCCCTGCGTCCCTATGCTGACGCCGGTATCGACTGCCGCTACATCTCCAACATCGACCCCAACGACCAGGCCGAGAAGCTTAAGGGTTTGGATCCCGAGACCACGCTCGTGATCATCGTCTCCAAGACCTTCACCACGCTCGAGACCCTCACCAACGCTCGCGAGGTCAAGACCTGGATGCTCGAGCAGCTCAAGGCTCAGGGCGCCATCGACGGCTCCGATGAGCAGAACGCCGAGGCCGTGGCAAAGCACTTCGTCGCCGTCTCCACCGCACTCGAGAAGGTCTGTCTCTTATACACATCTGACGCTGCCGACGATAAGGCTCGTGTAGA
>URLR01000021.1 GCA_900548815.1 uncultured Collinsella sp. | reverse complement strand
CTACACGAGCCTTATCGTCGGCAGCGTCAGATGTGTATAAGAGACAGGTACATCGGTGGAGCGCTTGACGGCCTTAAGGATGTCAACGCCAAAGGTGAGGTTGCCGGTAAAGTGACCGTCCATAACGTCGAAGTGCACGTAGTCGGCACCGGCGATCTTGTCGAGTTCGCCCTTGAGGTTGGCCATGTCGGCCGAAAGGACAGACGGAGCGATTTTGATGGAACCCATGGTAGTAGCCTTTCTGCGCTAGTCGGTGAGTCCGTAGAACTCTTGAGAAGGGACGCGGTCGGTGAGAATCTCGAGCGCCCTATCCAAAGTAACACCGTTGTAGAGCGTTTGCTCCACGGCAAAGGTGAGCGGAATGTCTACGCCCAGTGAACGGGCAAGCTCGCTGACGCTGCGGGCCGCGACGGCGCCCTCGACCACCATATGCGTGCGCGTCTGATACTCGTCGAGCGACACGCCGTGGGCAAACTCGTAGCCAAAGGTGCGGTTACGCGAGTGCTCCGAGGTGCAGGTGGCAATGAGGTCGCCCATGCCGGCAAGCCCCATGCAGGTCATAGCTTGACCGCCGCGGGCGTGTACCAGACGGCTGATCTCTGCCAGGCCGCGCGTCATGATGAGGGCGAGCGTGTTGTCGCCTGCGCCCGAGCCGGCGGAGATGCCGCACACGATGGCGATGACATTTTTCATGGCGCCGCAGACCTCGACACCGGTCATGTCTTGCGACAGATAGATGCGGAAGGCCGTGGACAGGAGCAGGTCCTTAAAAGTCTCCCCTATCTGCGGATCTTTGCTTGCGATGACGGCGGCAGAAAGCCCGCCGCGACAGATCTCCTCGGCATGGTTGGGGCCCGAGAGTGCCGCCACACGCGTCTCGTTGCCGATCTCGCTGGCGATGACCTCGCTCATGAGCAGGCCGGACTCGGGCTCAATACCCTTGGTGAGGCAGAGCACCGGGATATCGGTGGCGATACAAGGTGCCGCCTGATGGCATACGCTGCGCAGGTGCGTGGAGGGCACGGCAAAGATGACGGCCTCGGCGCCGTCGAGCGCCTGCGAAAGGTCCGTGGTGGCGACGACGTTGCCGGGCAGCTTGTAGCCCACAAGGTAGCGGGGGTTGCGGTGCTCGCCGTTAATGCCGGAGGCCGTCTGCTCGCTGTGGGCCCACATGGTCACGCGCTCGGCCCGCGCGGCGGCAAGGCCCGCGACGGCGGTTCCCCAGGAGCCGGAGCCAATCAGCGCAACATTCATGACTCTCTCCTACTTATCGTCGGGCTCGGTGACGCGCTTGGTAAACGAGAGCTTGGACTCCTTACCCGTCATGAGCTTTTTGATGTTCGCACGATGGGCCCACACCACAGTAATGCCGATCAGCGCCATGCAAAACTTAAGTCCGAGGCTGCTGTACGGAAAGACCGCGCAGGCAGCGATGGGAAGACCGATGGCCGCGGCAAGCGAGCCCACCGACACAAACTTGGTGATGGCGACGGCCACGATAAACATGCCCAGCAGCGAAAGTCCGATGGGCCAGTACCAGGCGAGGATGACGCCCAGACCAACTGCGATGCCCTTGCCGCCATGGAAGTTGAGGTAGGGCGAGAAGATATGGCCCCACACGGCTGCCAGGCAGATGACGCCGAGCATCCAGTCGCCGGCGGCACCGGGGGCCATAATGCTCACGGGGAAGCCATAGCCCAAGTCGGCAATGAGCGGACGCGCGATAAGGACGCAGATGGCGCCCTTAAGGCAGTCGAGCAGCAGCGTGAGCGCGGCCACCTTGGGGCCGGCCACGCGCAGGGCGTTGGTGGTGCCGATGTTGCCGGAGCCCGCCTTGCGAATGTCCGTGTGGTTGAACACGCGGCCCAGGATCAGGCCAAACGGAATCGCTCCGATAAAGAACGAGACCACGGCGCAGATGGCGGTCAGCAGGATCGGATTAAGCATCCTTTTGCTCCTTCTTCCTAAAGAAGAGTCGAATGGGCGTACCGGAAAAATCGAAGGTCGAGCGCATGCGGTTCTCCACGTAGCGCTGGTAGGTGTCGTTGACCAGGTCGCTGTGGTTGACAAAGAACGTAAACGTCGGCGGGTTGACGCCCGTCTGGGTCACGTAGTGCATGCGCAGGCGGCGCTTGCCGTCCACCACGGTATGACCGAACTCGCGCAGATCGGTGAGGAACGTGTTGAGGCGCGAGGTGCTGATCTTTTGCGAGCGCGTCTTTTCGGCGGCGTCGACCATCGCCCAAATCTTCTCGACGCTGCGGCCAGTGAGGGCAGAGATGCGCAGGTACTGGGCCCAGGGAGCCATGACGCCCAGACGGCGGTCGATGGTCTCCATGCAGGCCTCGCGCTTGCGATCGTCGTCGAGCAGGTCCCACTTGTTGAGCAGCACAACGATGGCGCAGCCGCGCTCGATGGCAAGGCCCATGACCTTCTGGTCCTGCTCGGTAACGCCCACGGAGGCGTCGACGACGAGCAGCGCCACGTCGGCACGGTCGATGGCGCGCAGGCCGCGGACCATCGAGTAGTACTCGATGTTCTCGTACACGGTGCTCTTCTTACGGATACCCGCAGTGTCGACCATGCGGTAGTGCTTGCCGTTGCGCTCGACGACCGTGTCGATGGCGTCGCGCGTGGTGCCGGCAATGTTGGACACGATGGAGCGGTCGGCGCCCAGGATGCGGTTGAACAGCGAGGACTTACCGGCGTTGGGGCGGCCGATGATAGCCACGTTCAGCGCATCGGGGAACTCGTCGGCGATCTCGTCCTCCTCCTCAGGAAGCAGGGCCACGATGTCGTCGAGCAGGTCGCCGGTGCCGTGGCCGTGCAGCGCCGAGAGCGGCGTGGGCTCGCCGATGCCGAGGGAATAGAACTCCCAGATGCTGTCGTTCTCGCGATCGGGGTTGTCGAGCTTGTTCACCAGCAGAAAGACCGGCTTGTCGCAGCGCTTGAGCATGCGAGCGACCGACTCGTCCTCCTCGGTGACGCCGGTGCGGCCGTCGAGCACAAACAGGATGACGGCGGCTTCCTCGGCGGCGGCGAGGGCCTGGTCGCGAATGGACGTGGCGAAGACGTCATCGCTCTTGAGCGGCTCGATGCCGCCCGTGTCGACGATGGTGAACTCGCGGCCGTTCCAATCGGCCGTGTGGTACGAGCGGTCGCGCGTGACGCCGCGGGACTCGTGGACGATGGCGTCCGAGGTCTGGGCCAGGCGGTTAACGAGCGTGGACTTGCCCACGTTGGGGCGTCCGACGACGGCGACGATAGGTTTCATCTGCTCTCCTTTAATGGGTAGGGTCAGTGGAAGTGTTAGAGTCTGCGGGCACAATGCCAAGGATGCGCTCCAGGGTATCGAGCAGCTCATGCGGCATGGTCGACACCACATGAACCTCGGCGCCGCGACTGGTAAGGCTTGCGAGTAAATCGTCACGATGATACTCGTCAAGCGTCATGCCGTCAGCGTTGAACATGAGCTTAGGCACAAAGAGCATAACCCCCGACAGATCTTGGGGCAGCTGCTCCAGAATGTCACACGCGACGATGAGGCCGGTCACGTCCACGTTGCCGCCAAAGTAGCGGTTCTTGATGGCTGTGACGGTGCCGGCGAGACCATGCGGCGACTCCACAAAGCGCGCCACGGTGTCGCGCGCGCTGGCGCCCGAGAGACACAGAAGCCGCTGGTTGCGGGCGGCGACGGCCTCGCGAACGCGGGCCAGACGCTCGGCGTCGGCGGCGAGCACGTCATCGGTCTCGTCCAGATACGAGCGAATCATGCCGATGCCGTCGTAGTACTGCGGGTAACCGTCGTAAAAGTCTGCCTCGGGAGGATCGATGCCGGCGTCCAGATAGAACTCGTCGCTCATCTGGAAGGTGTGGCGGCCAAAGCGCTCATAGGCGCGGTCCTGGAACGGTCGGATCATGGCGATGGTCTCGCGCGCTAGCTCGGGTTTGTCGCTGTATGACCAGCTAAAGCGGTTTTGGTGCTTGGTAAAACCGAGCGGCACAATGCCCAGGCTTGTGATTTGCTCGTGCTCCTCGCAAAAGCGCAGGGTCTTTTCCAGCTCCTCGCCATCGTTCATGCCGGGGCACAACACGATCTGCGCGTGAATCTCGATGCCGGCGGCCATGATGGCCTCGAGTACGTCCATTCCGCGCTGGGCGTTGCGGCCCATCATGCGGCGGCGGACATCGGGGCTCACAGCATGGACCGATACGTTCATGGGACTCATGTTGCGTTGGATGACGTTTTGAATATCTTCGTCGGTGAGGTTCGTGAGCGTGACGAAGTTGCCCTGCAAAAAGCTTAGGCGATAGTCGTCGTCGCGAATATAGAGCGTGGAGCGGCCGCCCTTGGGGAGCATCGTCATAAAGCAGAACACGCAGGCGTTTACACAGGTGCGCATGCCATCGAAGATAGGGCCGTCGAACTCCAGACCCCAATCCTCTCCGGGAAAGCGATCGAGCTCCACGGGGGTGACGGTGCCATCGCGCGGGTCGAAAACCTCGAGGTCGACCGTGTCGTCGTCTGCCTCCCAGAGCCACACGATCATGTCGGTAAGCTGCTCGCCGTTGACCGCGAGCACGCGCATGCCCGGCTCGATACCCACATCCCACGCGGGCGATTCGGGACGCACGTTCTTTACGAGCGCGCCCTCACCCGGCTCGGGGTCGCGGCTGCGCCCGTAATCGGCCACCTCGGCGGCGTATGCGGGTACGGTCTGGTCCATGATTAGCAGCAAAGCTCCTTGATGCGCTCGACGGCGCGCTCGATGTGTTCTTGCGGGGTTGAGGCTCCGGCGGTGATGCCGATGTGGTGAGCGTCGGTAAACCAGGCGGCCTGGAGCTCGGAAGCTTCCTCGATGTGATACGTGCGCTCGCAGGCGTCTGCGCAAATCTGCGCCAGGCGGCGGGTGTTGCCCGAGTTCTTGCCGCCCACCACGACCATGCAGTCGCAGCGGTTGGCAAGTGTGGCTGCTGCCTGTTGACGCTCACTCGTGGCGGCGCAGATGGTGTTGATCACACGCAGCTCCTGCACGCGCGGGGTGATAGCTGCCACGACCTCAGCGAGGTTCTGCGCGGTCTGGGTGGTCTGCACAACCAGGCCCACCTTGCCCTTGAGCGACAAAGCGTTGGCATCGGCGGCACAGCTCACGACCTGCGCATCATTGCCGGCGTGGCCTAGGATGCCCTCCACCTCGGGATGGCCCGGCTCACCCACGACGAGTACGCGATGGCCCTCGCGCACCAGCCGCTCGGCGGCCACGTGGACCTTCTTGACGTAAGGGCAGGTGGCGTCGACCACGTTGAGGCCGCGCTTGCGGGCAGCATCGATCACCTGCGGCACTACGCCGTGTGCGCGGATGATTACGGTACCCGATGCTGCGTCGTCCAGGGTCTCGGCCAGGCCAACGCCTGCCTCAGCAAGCTCGCGCACCACGATGGGGTTATGGATGAGCGGACCCAAGGTATGGACCTGAGCGCACTCACCTGCCTGCGGTGCGGCGGCTAGCGCCATATCGAGCGCACGCTGTACGCCGTAGCAAGTGCCGGCGTGTGCTGCGATCTCGATGGTAGGCGCTGTTGCCTGGTCGGACGCGGTCGCGGCAGTGTTCGTAACGTTCTCGCTCATGGCTAGAACCTGCCCGGATGCTCGGCGCACAGCTCGTCTCGCATAGCGTAGACGCGGTTCATGGCCTCGGACTCAAACCATTCCAGGCGCTCCGTGCGCTTAAGCCCAGCCGGTGCGTCGGAAAGCGAGACGGCCTTGCCGGCGCGGATCCAGCACTTCTTGGGACGCATGAGCTTTTTGCCTGCGGGCGTGATGTCGGACCAGCCGCAGATGGCGAGCGGGTTGACGGGCGCCTTGCCCATCTGGGCGATGAGCGCAAAGCCGCCGTGGACCTCGGGCTTGATCTCGCGCGAGCGGATGCGTGTGCCCTCGGGGAAGATCAGGACGTCCTCGCCGCGCTGCAGCGCATGCTGGGCGGCGCGCAGGCACTTCATATCGGCAGTACCACGCTCGACGGGGATGCCGCCAACGCGGCTAAAGGCCCAGCGCACAATCTTGCTCTTGGCGAACTCGGACTTAAAGATGGGACGAATGCGGCGGCCCCCAAAGAACAGCGCCGCCTCCACGGCCAAGAGCTCGGCCATCGAGGTGTGGTTGCAGATGACCACGCTGCCGCGGCCTTCCTGGCGCTCAAACAGAAGATCGGCGTCCTCGACCTTCCAGCGCCACATGAGCTTGGAGAAGGCCCAAAGGATGGCCATGACTACGACGACGGTGCCGCGGATGAGCGCTGGGAACTCTGCATAGGGGGCGTTGTAATAGTCCTCGGGCGTCTGCTTAAACAGGCGCATGGGCTACCTCCTTTGGTTGATGAGGTCCTCGATAATGCGGACGACCTCGTCGATGGTGTGGGCGGTGGAGTCGACGTGCACGGCGTCCTCGGCGGGCACGAGCGGCGCGACCTCGCGGCTGCTGTCGAGCTTATCGCGTTGCTTGAGGGCGTCGAGGGTCTCGTCGACCTCGGCCTCGAGCTGCGCTGTGCTGAGCGGCTGGGAATCGTTTTGGTGGCGCTGCAGCACGCGGCGGCGGGCACGCTCACGCGGGTCGGCGGTCAGGAACACCTTGACCTGCGCGTTGGGGAACACGACGGTGCCGATGTCTCGACCCTCGGCGACGATGTCGCGGTCCTCGGCGGCACGACGCTGGTGGATGAGCATGGCGGCGCGCACGCCCGGGTAGGCCGAGACCTTGGACACATTGGCGTCGACCTGCGGGGTGCGGATGGCAGCCGAGGCATCCTTACCGTCGATGGTCAGGCGCGTGTCTTCGCCGGTGCCGTTGGTAAAGCGAATCTCGATCTGCTCGGCGAGGGCGTCGATGGCCGCCTCGTCGTCCAGGTCGATGCCGCGGTCGAGCGCGGCGAATGTGACGGCGCGATACATGGCGCCCGTGTCGAGCTTGTTAAAGCCCAGCTGGCGGGCGATCTCCTTGGCGATGGTGGACTTGCCGGAACCGGCGGGGCCGTCGATGGCGACGATCATGCAATGCTTCCTTTCGATGATTGACGTGCTGGTATGGTTCGCGGGCGTTGGGGCGCGGCGGGTTGCCTAGCCCGTGTATCGCTCGCGGTAGGTGTTGCGCTTGGGTGCGGAGCCGTGGCTGCCGTGGTGACGCGTGCGGCTGGCGGTGTTGGTCGCCGGCGCGGCGACGCACTTGGAGCTGGCCTGCTTGGGCGGGATGCCGCCGCATTTGAGGATCTGCACCTCGCGGTCGGATAGCTCGCGCCACGAGCCCTTGGCCACGCCCTCGAGCTCAAGGCCGGCAAAGTTGCAGCGATGCAGACGGATTACCGGATGGTGAATCTTGCTCAACATGCGCTTAACCTGGTTTTTGCGACCCTCGCGGATGATGACCTCCACGGCGGTGGTGCCGGGCTTGACGCCTTGGGGCGCCACGGCCTCGGCCTCGTGCGCGGTGATGATACGGCAGATTGCCGGCTGGCACATGCCGTCGTCGAGCTCGATGCCGCGGCGGAGTGGTTCCAAGTCTCGATCGGTCAGTTGGCCATCCACGAGTGCCTGGTAGGTCTTGTAGACGTGCTTGCTGGGGTGCAGCAGGTCCTGAGACAGGTCGCCATCGGTTGTAAAGAGCAAAAGGCCCGTTGTGTCGCGGTCCAGGCGGCCCACCGGGAAGAGCCCCGGAAATCGGTCGCGGGGGACCAGGTCGGCCACGCAAGGGCGCTCCTGCGGGTCGCTCATGGTGGTGAGGTAGCCGGTCGGCTTGTAGAGCATCAGGTACACGGCGCCCTGGTCGAGCTTGACGGGCATGCCGTCGACCTCGATGTGATCGCGGTCGACATCGACCTTGGTGCCCAGTTCGGTCGCGACCTGGCCGTTGACGGTCACGCGGCCGGCGGTCATCAGGTCCTCCGAGCCGCGGCGGCTCGCCACGCCCGCGCGCGCCAAAAAACGCTGCAGGCGCATGGTGTGCGGATAGACGGGCTGGGCGTCGGGCGCCGGCATGCCCGGGGCGCCGGCGATGCGCGTCTCCCCTACTTCGTTAGCCTTCGTCATGCAAATCCTCCGAGGTCTCGTCGACGATTAGGGTCTCTAAGTCCTCGACTGCCTCAACATCTTCAACATCGGTATCGAGCAGTTCGCGCTCTTCGTCCAGGTCCTCGGCCTGCTCCTCGAGCGTGGACTGAATGCTGCGGCCGCTCAGGCGCTCGCGGATAAACTGACGTGACTGCTCGTCGGGGGCAAACTGTTCCAGGTCGGGCAGGTCCCGCGTGGAGCGCAGGCCGAATTTTTCCAAGAAGGCGTTGGTCGTGCCGTAGATGATGGCCTGACCGCGCTGGGGGTCGCGGCCGAGCTCGCGCACCAGACCCTTGTCCACGAGCGACGCGATGACGCCGTCTGAGTTGACGCCGCGGATGCCCTTGACCACCTCGCGCGTTACGGGCTGGTGGTATGCGATAACGGCCAGGGTTTCGAGCGCCGCCTGGGACAGCTTTTGCGTGTCCCAGCTCAACACATAGGCCTCGACCACGTCGTGGTAGGCGGGGTGCGTAAACAGGCGCCAGCCGCCGGCGACCTCGCGCAGCTGAAAGCCGCGGTTGGCCTCCTCGTACTCAACCTTGAGCTCGGCGAGCAGCGACGCGCACTCGCCGGGGGCGATATCCAGTGCGCCGGCCAGCGCGGGCGCACTCACCGGGTCGCTCGACACCAGCAGCAGCGCCTCGAGGGCGCCTTTGAGGCTGTTTGCCTCCAGCGTGGAAAGGGTTGACATGGTTGCGGCTCCTATTCGGTGAGCTCGGGGCCCTCGCCGGGCACGTATGCCTCGGCTCCCTCGACTCGGTTGATGCAGATGGTTCCGAAGATCTTGTCCTGGCTCAGCGTGAGCGAGCCGCGCTTGGCGAGCTCCAGCATGGCTAGGAAGGTGACGACGAGCTGCTCGGTGGTGGCATCGCCGTCTAACAGCTCGCGGAAGGTGCAGGTTTGGTGTGCCATGGTAAAGCAATCGACCGAGGCCACCGTCAGGTCGAGCGGTACGCGATGCGGTGCCACGTGCTCGGCCTCCAGGAGGAAGGTCTGGCGCTTGCCATCCAGGTCGGCGCAGATGACGGCGAGACCGCGCAGGGTAATGCCGGCCAGATAGTCGGGCATAAGGCCTAGGAACTCGGGGTCGGGGCCGGCCACACGCGGGTGCATGCGGCTTTCGGCCTGCATGCGGGCACCGAGGGCCGCAGCCGCGCCCTTAAACTGCTTGTAGGCAATCAGGCGCTGGATCAGAACCTCGCGCAGGGCGTCGCCGTCGAGCGCACTCAGTTCCTCGAGGTCTTCGTCGAACTCGTCATCGTCGTCATCGACTTTGCGCGGGGCTTTCTGCGGTACCAGAGAGGCGGCCTTGATGTCCAAAAGGGTTGCCGCGACCAGCAAAAAGTCGCTCGCCACGTCAAGGTCCAGCGCCTCGATGCGTTCGGCCTCGGCCAGGTATTGCTCGGCCACCTCGCTGATCGAGATGGCGCCGATATCTACTTTTTGGCGGGTTACCAGCTGCAGCAGCAGGTCGAACGGTCCGCTGTAGACCTGCGTCGACACGCGATACGACATCTTCGACCTCCTTTGACGGCGCCTTCGCGGCGCGGTTTGGGTGCATGCTACGACCGTTTTGCACGGTCGACCAGTAAGTTTACCTTAGATGCCGGCGATTGCGAAGTTGAGCAGCTGCTCAGCAAGCGGATACACGGTAACGTCGAAATACCGGCCGATCACGTCGATGCCGGTCCACATGGGCAGCAGATACAGCACGATGATAAGGATCGGCATGGCGTATTGCTGCAGACGGTAATAGTTGTTGAGCGCCTTGCCCTTGAGGAAGGGCACGATGATCGACGAGCCGTCGAGCGGCGGAATCGGGATGAGGTTAAAGAACGCGAGCGACAGGTTGACCACGATAAACGTGGCGCCGAAGTTCATGATCTGTGATGCCACGGCAAAGGACATGCTGGTGTAGAGGCTGCCGTACGTTGCGCGCATGAGGACCGCGGCAAGACACGCGAGTGCGATGTTCGACGCGGGGCCGGCCACGCTCACCAGGACCTCGTCGCGCTTGGGGTGCTTGAGGTTGTTGAGGTAGACAGGCACGGGCTTGGCAAAGGCGAACACCGGGCCACCGGCTGCGAGCATGAGCAGCGGCAGGATGATGGTGCCAAACGGGTCGATATGGTTGAGCGGGTTGAGCGAGACGCGGCCGCGCGAGCGGGCCGTCTTGTCGCCGAGCGCCCAGGCCGCCGCGGCGTGTGCGCTCTCGTGGATAACGATGCCCACGATGACGGCGACGGCGCTAGCGAGCAGGTTCATGAGGTAGCTGCTGGACATGGCGTTCCCCTAGCGGACACGGCGCGAGGCGCGCGTGAGCAGGTAGTCGGCTACAAACAGGATCACAGCGACAATGGCGTAATCCAGGCGGAACACGCCGCCAAAGGGCGACGTGATGACGCCGTAGCCGGCGATGGCGCTCGGCAGCGCGCGCGAAAGCTCAACGACAAAGCCCACAATCTGCAGCTTGGCGGTGAGGCCGCTAAAGCACAGCAGCACGGTCATCGCGCTCATAAAAATGCCGCAGATGCGACAGGCGATGGCGATGATGCTCATCGCCACGGCAGCGGCCTTACGAGAGTTCACGCGCGGTCTCCTCTTCGATCTGGGTGGAAAGCTCCAGCCATTCGTCCTCGAGCTTGGGCAGCTCTTGCTTAAGGCCGTTATATTCCCCCAGCGCGGCGTTGAACTTGTCTTGATCGGCATAAAGCTCTTCGCTTGCCATCAATTCCATAAGCTCGTCATAGCGGGCGCGCTTTTTGTCGAGCTCCGCCTCGATCTTCTTGAGCTGGTTGCGCACGCCCTTGAGCTTTTTGTTGAGCGCGGCGCGGGCCTGGGCCTCGGCGCGCTTTTGCTCCTTGGTCTTTTTGCCCTCGGCCGGCTTAGGAGCGGCAGCAGGGGTGTCGGCCTGGGCGGCGCTAGCTTTGGTGGGCTTGGCCGCGGCGGGCGCGCTCTCCCCTGCCGCCTCGGCGGCGGCGCGGGCTGCGAGGTCCTCGCGCTTGTAGAGGTAGTAGTCGTAGTCGCCGTCGTAGACTGTGACTTTGCCATCGCGGATGTCGATGATGCGGTTGGCAACGGCGCGCACCAGGTGCTCGTCGTGACTGATCAGCACAATGGTACCGGGGAAGTTTTGCAGGGCGTTCTCGAGCATGTCCACCGAGTCGATGTCCAGGTGGTTGGTGGGCTCGTCCAGGCACAGGAGCGCCTCGGGGGCCACGAGCATCTTAGCCAGGGCCAAGCGCGCCTTTTCGCCGCCGGAAAGGACGCGTACCTGCTTTTCGATTGCGTCGTTGTCACTAAACAGGAAGGCGCCCAGCAGGCTGCGCTGCTGCGGCACGGTCCACTTGGGCGTAACGGTGTCGATCTCTTGCAGGACGGTGTTGGATTCGGTCATGCCCTCGAGTGCGTGCTGGGCGTAGTAGGCCACGCCCACGTTGGTGCCCAGATCGCGCGTGCCGGTAGTTGGCGGCTCCAGACCGGCGAGGATTTTCATGAGGGTGGACTTGCCGGCGCCGTTGGGGCCGACGAGCGCCACATGCTCGCCGCGGTAGAGCTTGAGGTCGATGTCGCTGTAGATATGCTTTTTGCCGTAGGACTTGGAGACGCCCTCGAGCCCCACGACCATGTCGCCGGAGCGCGGCGGGTCGGGGAACTTAAAGTCGATGTGCTTGTGGCCCTCGGGCAGGATGACAAGCTCCTTTTTGATCTGCTCGATCTTGCGGATGCGCTCCTGGGCCTGGGCGGCCTTGGTGGGCTTGTAGCGGAACTTGTCGACGAAAACCTGCATGTGGGCGATGTCGCGCTCCTGGGCGGCGCGCTTGGCGCGCATCTGCTCCAGGTTGTCCTCGCGCTGCTTGAGGTAGCTGCTGTAGTTGCCGGTGTAAGTGGTCACGCGACGGTTTTCGAGAGCGGCGACATGGTCGACGCAGGCGTCCATGAAGGCGCGGTCGTGGCTGACGATGAGGACGGCGCCGTCGTAGTTGGCGATAAAGCCGCGCAGCCACTGGACGCTCTCGAGGTCCAGATGGTTGGTGGGCTCGTCTAACAGCAGCAGGTCGGGATGGCGCAGGAAGAGCTTTGCCAGCGCGATACGCATCTGCCAGCCGCCGGAGAACTCGGAGCACGGGCGCTCAAAGTCGGTGACTTTAAAGCCCAGGCCGGACAGGATCTTGCGAGCGTTGCTCTCGAGCTCGTAGCCGCCCAGATGCTCAAAGCGGTCCTGGACCTGGCCATACTCGTTGAGGAGTGCGTCGACGTCCTTGCCCTGCTCGGAGAGCTCAGTGATTTGAGCCTGCAGCTCGTTGGCGCGCTCACCCATGCGGCGGATTTCCTTGGCGGCCGCCATGACCTCGGCAAGGATGGTGGTGTCCTTTTGCTCCAGGTTGGTTTCTTGCTCTAGGTAGCCTACCTGGCAGTCCTTGGAGTACTGGACCTGGCCGGCGTCGGGGCTGTCGATGCCCATGATAATCTTGAGCATGGTGGTTTTGCCGGCGCCGTTGGGTCCCACGAGCGCAAAACGCTCGCCGGGGTTGATCTGGAAGGACGCGCCACTAAAGAGGACGCGCGCGCCGAAGCTTTTTTCGATCTTGTCGACCAGGAGGATCATGGTGCCGCCTTTGACCTTGTGTGCCTATATGAAAAAAGGCCCCAACTTGCGTTGGAGCCTCATTCAATGCTCGGGTGGAGACGAGGGGGATCGAACCCCTGACCTCTTGACTGCCAGTCAAGCGCTCTCCCAGCTGAGCTACGCCCCCGTGCGTAGAAGTACTATACGGGAACTCCCCCGCCGATGCAAGGACAATTTTGGAAAAACTTTCCGGAGGCGCGGGCGCCGCTGGGACGAGAGCGCGGCGCGGACTCGAGGGCAAGGGACCCGCGATGCCGGATCCGGCCCGCGGGGCGCGCGCCGCGGGCGGCGGCGCTGCCGCCGCCCTCCTCCCCGGCGCCCCCAGGGCATCTCGGGTTCCGCCGCTCGCCGGTTTTCGCTTCCACCCCACGGGCCGCCATCCGCCCAACGACCATCCCGCCGGCGCCGGGCCCATTATCGGGGCCAATCGCGCTCCCGCCGACCCGGCGATTTCAAAACCATGGCGGTTTACGGGGCCAGGCCGGGAACCCCCTAGCATGCCGTAATCGGTAAAATCAAAACCGCAGGTAGACGACTTGCGCATTCAGCGAAATGCAGGGTATGGACGGCCGGTCCGGGTCCAGCCCCGTAATCCGGCATGGTTTTGAAATGATACTAATTCACTAGCAGGAAAACTAGGTCGTTCTAGCGCCTTGTCGCCGGCTAATTTCCGAGTTCCAACCAGTTGCACAGAACATTTGCTCGCAGTCGCGTCTCGGCGCGCTTCATTGCCTCGGATTTGCCTTTATATCGAATCCCCAAACGACTGCAGACGCTTTTGACTATGGCGTCTAGCTGTTTTTTGTCGTTAAGCATATCGTGGGTTACCAGGAACACATCGAAACCCATGCTCTGGAGCGCAGTCATGCGCTCCGCATCTTGGTCAAGTACCGCGCCTGACCCATGGATGACCTCACCTTGGATTTCGATAATTGCTGCCTTCATTAGGATTGGGTTTACAATCACGATGTCACCGTAGCAAACCTTTTGACCTGCGATGCTTTGGGCTTCCTCGGATAGAGGGGTTAAATCGTTGAGGTATACGTATCTGAATCCTGAACCACCTAGACGTCGAGAACGACTTAGAAGCAGGACCCCCGCGACCTCGAGTGGAGATGCAGCAATGCCGATAACCTGCTGAGCGGCATCATAAAACTGCTTTCCCCACATTTGACTTTTGACCTTTTCGGCGAATCGATGCAAGTCGCTCAGTTCGATGAGTGGCTTTCTCATCCAAAGCGAAGTACCTTTGAGTTTCGTAACCTCTCTTCCATCCTCGTGATTGTTCGTTTGGCCTTCATTTGCTGGGACCTTTACGGTTGTGCGGGCATAAACTCGTTTCCAAGGAATCTCGTCTTCGCCTTCTCCAAGTTCGAACAGATCCTGCGTGCTGGAATTGCGATTCTCCTTTAACGCGATTTTTAACTGCATTTCGACAGCGGGGGTCGGCTCGAAAACAGAAAACCAGCCGCAAAGTTCGTACATAGCCAGTACGAGATCTATTTGGGACACAAAGCGTGTCATAGTAAATAACGTGTTAAGCGGATTGGTGACGCTAAAGCCTAAATGAGTGTCGGTTGTTGTGCCGGTATCCGAAGCCCCTTCCCAGCGAATAGTGGAGCGCAATCCCGAGTGGTGATTACAACAACTTGGCGAAGCAACAGCGATAATCGGGGTCTTGAGGACATCGGTTACGAAAGGGGCTTGGGATAGGGCCCGCCAGCCGTCATCGGAGCTGGGTAGGCGCGGGTAGAGGTCATGCACCTGCGGTGGGCAGCGCCAGTAGCGGAATGCGGTGTTTGCGCAGACGATTTCGTCCATGTGGCCTCCCCTGGTTTCGACCGTAGGCCGTGCGGATTGCGGGCATGGCCGATTATCTACCGGGGCATCATGCGGGTAAGTACGGGAAGCAAACCAAATGCTGACAAAAGCATGCCGAGTTCCGCCGAAAAACCGTCGTGTGATAGAAAACCGCTGGAAGGAGCTTTGGGCATGTGGTCCCTGTCTCCACATTTGCGCGCGGATCACATGGGGAATTCAATGAAAATACGCATGCGTTTTATACAAAACATGCAATGGCGTCAGCAAAAAGGGTGCGAAAAAAATGACGCCTTATACGACTACGATTCGTTTTGGAATCACCCTTGGTGTCAAAAAGAAAAAGGCCAGAGGCTTAACACCTCTGACCTGTACTTTAGATGGTGGGCGATACAAGATTCGAACTTGTGACCCCATCCGTGTGAAGGATATGCTCTACCCCTGAGCCAATCGCCCGTCGCCTTTCGGCAAAAGAGATACTATCATAGCCGCGCGTGGTTTACCAAGTACTTTTTGCCCACGATTTTAAATTAGTGGGCGTTGGCCGCTCTGGCGCAGTCCAAATAAACAGCAAACCAGCAGCTCAACGCGCCTTTATCGCTTGATCCACGAGGTCTCGGGGCGGCAGATGAGTCGCGCATTGTTGTAGGCCATCTCGAGCGTGAGACAGGTGCGCGCGGCGTAGAAGCCGTCCTCGCGTTGGATGGTCAGCGCCAGCTCGGGCTTGTCGCCGGTTAGGCACAGCGGCAGAAGCAGTTGAATCCGGCCACCGTAGAACTGCGGCACGGCGAGCGTGTAGTTGGCGGCGGCGCGGCGGGCGGCCTCGACGACGGCGCCCTCAAAGGCGCGGCGCAGCAGCAGCGAGTTGCCCTCCCCCATCAGGCTGGCGGGGATGCGCGTGAGGTTTTCCTCGTCGACCAGGATGTGGTCGATGTTGGAGCGGATCGGCAGACGGTAGTCAAAGACCAGCTCGGAGGGGTCCTCGGTAAAGCGCACACGGCACGGCAGGTACTCAAACGAGACCAGCATGGGGTCGCTTTCCTTAAAGAAGCCCTTCAAAAACCAGCGCTGGCGCGCGTCGGGCCTGGTGTTGGGCTCAAACAGGCCGTAGATGGTCTCGTAGCGGCGCGTGTACAGGCCGGTGTTGAACAGGCAGCGGTCGCCGTCGAACACCAACGGCAGGTTGGACGGCGCGGTCTGGTTCACGTCGCGTTCGGTCAGAAACACCGCGCGGCTAAACGAGAACGACAGGTAATTCTTAAGGATACGGTTGTTGGGACCCCAGTCCTCGGGATCGGCGAGGTCTACCAGGCGGTCGTAACAGGGCTCGGGGCAAAACGCAAAGTCGTAGACATTGCTGCACAGGGTGTTGGGGATCTCCATGTGGCGTCCAATCCAATTGATAGCTGGCGGGCGGATGCTTTGATTCTATACGGGCGACACGTCGCCGGTACGCGCAACGCAATTGCATCGAGGTTTTTTGGCGAGTTAGGCCATCGCCGGCGTGATAAGGTTGGCCCCTCGGTACGGGCGTCGATCGTGCAGCCGTCGACCACCAGCGCTTGGGATACCAAAGGAGCCGCGTCAGCCAAGGCTGCATCAGCTCTGGCGCTGTCTGAAGATACGCAACGCTTTCTCTAGCTCAGGAATATCATCGACGATAACTTTCCATGCAAGGGATCGATCGACTTCTCGATATCCATGTGCTACGTATCCATGTGCTACGAAATTTCGAAAACCCCCAATATCGTTCCAAGGATACTCCGGAAAAGCCGATTGGATCTCATCGGAAAGATGGAGTGCATCCTCGGCGATTCTGTAGACGGGGCTCATGATCGCGTCGTAAGCAAGCTCACCTTCCTCGCTCCGATCGCTAACGAAAGAGTTTTCCGTGGCATCAAAATAATCGATTCGTCTAGCCAGAGTTTCGCAATCGGAAAGAATGACCCCGATGAGCTCCTCGTCCCGTTTACGCCGCTTCATAGAGACGCACCTCATCCTTTTCAATGCTCTTGCGAAATGCAGGGCGCATATGCTCGGGAGGGTTGGTGACAATCTCAACATCTCGCCCGAGCTCTTCTTCGAGCTCAAGGGAGAGTTCGTATAGCGTGCCGAACGTCATTGTTTCACCGCAGACAAGACGCAAATCAATATCGCTATCTGGCGTTTGCTCGCCACGGGCGAAGGAGCCAAATAGGTATGCCTCGCGGACGTCGTAACGAGACAGCACACGAGAAACAGCAGCGGATATGTCGACAAGCATAATCATGTCTCAATTTTACTTACCGATTGAAAGGATGGCAATCGCCATGCGCCCGTTCCACAGGCCGGTGATTAGAGAGGGGCTGTATCCGGTAGTATGCGGCAAATTCAGAGCATGCCATGCACGAGAGAAGTCGGCAAAGCCTCTACTTGCGATTTCTTTGCTTGAAAAGGGCGGTGTGCTCGGGGGTTTGGGAATTTGCCGCGGACTTCCGTTTTGCGATTCCGGAAGTGCGGGGAAAACCGAGATCTGGCGACCAGACCCTGGTTTTACGCTTCAGCGACCTGCAGTTTTGTTCGCAAAAATCGGGTTGTGGTCGGGGGTTGCTTATTTTTCCCCGCACTTTCGAAATATGGGCATTCTGGCAGCGATCCAGGTGCCTTATAACGCCATGCAACAGGGCGCAACGCTCAAAATCTACTTTGCAAGAAGCAGGTTCTCCTTGAGCTCGTCTCGTTCGACTAGAGAACTGGACGCGCTTTCGTCCGGCATGGCGAACGTCCTTGGCACAATCCCAACGAGCGACACGGTAAAGTCGTCATTTCTAACCATTTTGCTAACCATCATGGTTAGCAAAATGGTTAGAATATGGGTAGAATAGAATCGGAAGGCGGACAGCATGAAATTCCAGGAAACAGAGACAGTCGAGCTGAAGGCCGTTGCGCAGGACGGCATCAAGAAGGAGATCGTCGCCTTTGCGAATTGCGGCGGCGGCACGGTCTACGTTGGCGTCGCCGACGACGGCGCCGTGCCGGGCGTCGAGGACGCGGATGCGTGCGCCCTGCAGGTCTCCAACATGGTGCGAGACGCCGTGAAGCCGGACGTCACCATGTTCGTCAGCTATAAAACGCTCGACTGCGACGGGAAGGCGGTCGTGGCCGTCAAAGTCCAGCGCGGCACGAACCGCCCCTACTACCTAGCGAAGAAGGGCCTGCGCCCCGAGGGTGTCTACGTGCGGCAGGGTTACTCCTCCGTCCCGGCGACCGATGCTGCCATCCGGCAGATGATCAAGGAGACCGACGGCGACAGCTTCGAGGACATGCGCTCCCTCGACCAAGCGCTCACCTTCGAGTCGACGAAAGGGGAATTCGAGACACGAAAGATCCCCTTCGGCGCGCCGCAGATGCAGACCCTGAAGATAGCCTCATCGGACGGTCTCTACACAAACCTCGGCCTGCTCCTGTCCGACCAGTGCCCGCATACCGTAAAAGCGGCCGTTTTCGAGGGGACGGACCAGAGTGTGTTCAAGGATCGCCGGGAGTTCTCCGGGTCCCTCATGCAGCAGCTCGACGAGGTCTACGACTACATCGACTTCCACAATCAGACCCATGCCACTTTCCAAAAGCTGCTGCGCGTCGACACCCGGGACTACCCGGAGGTCGCCGTGCGCGAGGCCTTGCTGAACTCGCTCGTGCACAGGGACTACTCCTTCCACGCCAGCACGCTGATCAGCGTCTACGACGACAGGATCGAGTTCGTGTCAGTCGGCGGCCTTCTGCCCGGCTTGGAGCTGGAGGATTTGATGATGGGCGTCTCTGCCTGCCGGAACCCGCATCTCGCCAACGTCTTCTACCGCCTGCAGCTCATCGAGGCATACGGCACGGGGATGAGGAAGATCATGGGGGCCTACGCGGGTGCGGGCTCTCAGCCGCAAATCATGGCCACGAACAACGCATTTAAAATCGTCCTGCCCAACATGAACTTCGCAGCAACGGCAGCGGAAACGCCTGCGGCAAACAGCAAGGAGGCACCCGCTGCTTCCCATTCCCGAGAGGACGAGATCCTGCAGTTCTTGGCAGAGCACCCCTCAATCACCCGAAGGGAAGCGCAGACGTTGCTCGGGATCGGCCAGTCCACGGCCGGCCGCATATTGAAAGAGATGGTGGATAAGGGGCAAATCGCAAGGCACGGCGGAGGTCGCACCTTGCGATACGAATTGGCGTAACGATGTGTCTCTGAGGTAATTGCCCACTACGCCTTCCGTCCAGGCAGGCATAGCAAAAGAGAGCCGCGACCACTCCCCTCGATTCGATTCATTTCTAACCATTCTAACCACCATGGTTAGAATGTGCCGATTTCCCAGAAGGGCTTGTCTCAGCACTGCGAAGTTGTGGAGCGTGACGCGGCTGGGGTAGCTGAGCTCTGCTATGGTGTCAGCCGTGCTGACACCCAACCCGGCGAACGTTTCGATGGTCTTCGCCCTTTGCCCTGCGCTGTACATCCGAATGATCCTACCGGTTCTCTTTTGGCCCAGGATTTCCACCGCAGTCCCAGGGGGCTAGAAGGATAAATCAGGCAGGGCCATTGCAGCGCTACGTGTTGAGAACTTGGCCAGCAACGAGAAGTTTGTGAAACGTTTTGTGAAGCGTGGCAGGACGAAGCTACCTCTCGGCAAAGGTACCCCAACCGCCGGCAGGAACGTCGACACAGCTTTCGAGGTAACTCTTCATGATGTCTTCCAATGTGGGCACGCGTCCTTCGGCCAATATGCCCAAGGCATCCAGCACATCGAATACGGCGGCTGCGTCATCGACCCCGAGGAGGTCTTCGTTGCACAGGTCCAACCTCGCACCAAGCACAGTATACCCGTGCTGCACAGCGACCCTCGCAAGGGCATCGTCATCGGCAACCAGCGGGTGCCTTTGGATCTCGACAACCAGCCCATACTCTTCGCCGGGCTTTCTGGAATCAAGATCGAACGCGAGCCCGATCTCTTGGACGACGAGCCACGTTTCGGCATATAGCTTCCCTGCCTCGTCCAAGAATAGCCTCGTCATGGCGGGCACGACATCCCCATACCCAAGAAACTTCCCGCAAAGAAGCGTTTTCGACAGGGAAGAAACCTTCGGATAGCGAGACAGCCACGCCCTGCCCTCTCGAGTTTTAAGCAAGGGGCAAACCTCTTCGGGATTTCCAAGCATTTCCGTAAGCATGTAGAACCTGGCACAGAAGGCGGCGGCGGTAATGTTAATCCGAATGCCGGGCGCGTAATGGCTCATCGGAGTCTCGAAGCCGGCGGCCCTTTCATACGCGCCTCTGCACTCGGCACGCATACCAAGCAAGGCGTAGCACAGGCTCATCTCGAGATAGGGATATCCGAGGGACGGTTGCTTGTTGAGCGTAGCGAGGCGCTCTTCGGCAATCGAGAGCTGCATTTTTGCCACCTCGGGTTTGTCGTACAGTGTCAGCCGGGCAAGCTGCCATCGACACTCGAGCGCCGCCATAACCTGCAAGCTTCCCTCAAGGAGGCCTATAGCCTCATCAGTGTACGACACGGCGCGCTCAACGTTCTCTCCCACCATTAAGGCTAGGGCAGCGCGTTCTCGCAGCACTTGGGAGCGCCGCAGAATCGCCTCGGGAGGAAGGCCATCCTCCATCACATCCAAATCATGCTCCGCGTCCCCATCCTTGAAATACCGCATTACGCTCTCAGCCAAAGTATTTAGGGAGCGGTCATCCACCGCCAAGCCCGAAAGCATCGCCCTCAGGTTCATATGGGCATAGTAACGTGCATCGGGGTCGCTCACGCACAAAAACCGATCGCATCCTTCGAAGAAATTGAGCACGGGGGCGGGGTCGAGCCCGTCGGCCCACGCGATTCTTCCCAAGCTCGCCATAGCGACGACGCGCTGTTGCTCGGAAAGGGAGGCATTGCTGAGGGTGCTTTCGACCTCGGCCAAATACAACTTGTTCCTGTCCTCGATGCTTGCCCCTATCTGCCTCATGAAAAGAAGCCGCAGATTGAAGAGCTGCCCAAAATCGTTGGGGCCAATCGGCGCAAGCGCCTTTTCGCATTCCTCAATCAACCCCCACCCTTCTTCAATGCCGCCATCAGGCAAGCCGATTTTCGTTTTATTCAATGTTGCATTCTCAAACAGTAGCAAGAGGAACGACTTATTCCGAGCGCCCAGACGCTTGGCTTCACGATACGTCTTCTTGAACTCGTCGTCGGCGACTTTGAACTGACCGTTCACGATATAGCCAACCGCGCGGTTGTGCCAAAGCTGGACTTTGATGAAAGGGTCTGTCTTGTCGGATATCTCGGCCAAGGCGCTTTCGAGTTCCGCTTGCGACCCAGCACGATCGCAAGCGGAGTCCGCGATAATATGGAGGGCGAAATGCCTGAAAGCCGGTTCTAAGTTTTCGTCCTCAAGCATCCTTTTTGCAACGCCGTTGTTTCCCAAGTAGATGTTGCAGAAAATCCTGTCCTTGTCGAGGCAGGCGAGCTGCCTTCTGGACAGTCGATCACGGTCAACCGAGTTCATCAGCCTGAAGGCAGCTACGTAGTCGCAATCGGGAAGAGAGGGATCAGCCTTGCCCACTATGTCATCTAGCCGCTGCGCACACCAAAAATAGTTGGCGGGAAGAGCGAGCAGACACACCGCGAGAAAGACCGATGCCACACCCGTCAACCATAAAAGGCTAAGCCTAACCGATGCAAACAATGCGACGAACGCCAGTGCCACAACAAAGATATCAGCCTTGTAAAACCGCGCCAAAGCCTGCTTACACAACCACAGCAACGCCGGCGCGACGACAATCGAAACCGCCAGGATAGAAAGGGCCGGGTCAGGCCCCGTGATGATATCAATCGCAGCAAGGATATCTTGGAACCCCATAATCCTCCGCTAGACTCGAGTCCAATACTCGTTTGCTATTGTAGCTTGCATTCTATAGTGATCTTCCTTCATGTAGTTTCAAATAGAACACATGTTTTGGAAATTGTTTTTGCAATGACTGGGATATCCGCAACCCGCCGCCAGCATAAAACGCGCATTGTGAGAATTACCTGATCAGCCAGTTTGCAAATACTACCAGCGGACTGCATATGCCAGCTCGATTGCGAGCTACGAGGGCTTCGCGGCGTGCGCATGTTCACCGGCGACAAGGCCGTCGGCATGGTCGGCTCGCTCGCCGAGATGTTCCCTGGGGCCAAGTGCCGGCGCTGTGCAGCGCACTTCATCCGCATACAGTGGTCTACTGCCCCTGCGCCCTGTACATAGCCTCGGTTGTCTCGTGGGCGCCGGCCGCCGTCAGGGTGGCGCCGTGCTCATGGCACGCCGTCCAGACGGGCTCGCCCCCGAAAAGCCGTACGAAGGCGAAAAGTAAGGCGAGAAAATGGCCTTCCTGTTGCACCTGATTGGAATGGGTATGGGGCTGTGCACGCTCGTCGCCTACGCCTGCATCAAGGTAGGGGCTGAAAGCGAAGCGGTTGACGACGCGAGCTGATTAGTGATCGTCAAACTGTTCGGAACCGAACGAAAATAGAGAGGCCCTTTGCAAAAAGGACCTCTCTGCTGATGGCATTCTAGAGAACAGCCCTGGATTGCCCTAAGGCAACAGTAGTGAAATCTTTTCCTTGACCTTACTTGCCATGGCGTAAGACTTAGCAGCTTTGGATGTTCCGCCAAGGGCCAGATAAACATCCATCACCATGTCCGCAACAGTTTGAATAATTTCATCTGAAAGCTTGTCAAGGTCGAGATTCTCTATGTCACCAAATGTCAGGCTATCTTTATTGGACAACATGGAAGCAACGCCCATTATCACGTAAAATCTTATGTCGCTTATTTGGGAACCCTCTAAGTCTCTCTTAATTTGTGGAAACTTCAGGCAAACCTGTTTTCCGAGACTAGCGGCTCTGTAGTAAGCCTCAAGGTTGCCATCCTGCCCAAATATTTTCTTATATTGAACTTCGTCAGACAAAAGTGTCGACGGTCTTGCCCTTGCCTGATCCGGCCTGCCGAGAAGTATCGACATCATGCATTGCGCAAGAAAGGAGAGGGTTACGATCTCTTCTCTCTTCCTCCCCTGGTTTTTGTAATAGTTCTTCCGCCTTTCGTAATACAGTCCATTTCTTTTCATGTAGAGTTCTATCTGGATATGGATTTGGTCAGTAGCGCGAAGCGATGTCTTTTTCACCTGAGTTTGGTTGTTCGTCGCCAGTATCACTCTGTTTCTGGTCTCATCGCTTCCCGGCACAAGGATTTTTACCATCACATTTCTGGAATCTTCGGCGTCTTCTGTGCGAGACTCCATAAATTTATATATTTCATACGACGTTTGAAGTCCATTAACGATGCGAGGCTCTTCCATTTTCACTTCTGCTCCTGCTATTTGGTAGGCTTCAGAAGCCAGTATCGTTACCCCGTTGTTGAGCCACCAGAAATCGTCTTCGCTAGGATGCTCCAACGTTTCCCTGATTCCTTTGTTGACTGAAACATTTCCCTCGTAATCTCTGACGTTCGCCTCAAAAAGATAGCTACGGAGCTGTCCTTGGTCGTCAGTGAGGAAGCGGTAGTAATCCGACAAAGACACCAGGCCAAAGACATCCGTTCTCTGAGGAACTGATGCATAGGACCCCGAAAAACGCATAACAAGCCCACTCTCTGCGGGAGGCGATCAGATGCGCATCAATTCGTCTGCTCCAACTAAAACACACGAAGAACTAAATCGGCTTACGCCGACGATTTCGTCAATGGCAGCGGGAAGCTGCTCTTTCTGAATCTTAACGCCGTCCGATGGTGAATCCGCATTCGCGATGTACACGAACTTCATTCGGATTTCGTTTCCGGCCATCGCCGCCGCTTGAATCGCTTCTCTTATTCTTCCAAAAGTATCGATAACGCGATCAGAATATTTATCGTCGAAATCATTTAAGTTTTTATCGAATGTCAGAAGGTCATTGCAGGTGTCCTTCCACTTCAAGAACGCGTCTTCTTTGAATGATTTTGAAACCTTAGTCTGAAGAATAACAATTTCAACTCTTGATCCACGATTGATGTAGTTTTGAATCTGGACATCCTCACTCAAGAAATAATTGTTGGCGAAGATGTAAATAGCATCGCAGCCCCCGTCTCGCGACCCTCCAATGAGCCCTTCCGCTATCTCATCGTCGTCAAGGTCGTATGGAGCCATGTATCGAGAAGAAGCCAACAGTTCAAAGTAGTCCCCTTTAGAACTATATTCAGTCTGCTTAGAGAATTCGTCCGAAATGAATCCGTCTATCAGAATCTGGCTGTTGGTTGGCATTCTTCCTCCTAAAGATGAATAAGCTAATGAAATGATACGACTTTTATGATTTTAGTGTAAGCATCAAAACAACCGCGTCTTAACAGCCTGATAAGCTTTGGGCAAAATCGTCGCAACACATTATTCAGCATGGGCTGCGGTGACGCAGGCAAACATAGAACGCAGGAACATGTGGGCAGATCGTGAGTAACCGTCTTTCTCCGTACCGCCTGCTACAGGCGGTACGGAGAAAGACGGTTACTCGATAGGTATCTATCGGAATGCGACGCTGCTATATCACTGCATAAACTGGTCGACTTTGGGAACGGTTACGCTTTCAATAGCGGCACTTATTCAGATGACGGCAACTATAAAGTTCAGACAATCAAGAACGTGCGGGACGGCAACGTTGACTGTTCTGACGCCAATCGTATCGTGAACATTCCTGGCCGCATAAAATCGTATTGCAGACTCATGCTAGAAGATATCGTTCTTTCGCTCATGGGCAGTGTTGGTGGGGTCGGAATTGTTGCGGAACCTGACTGTTTACTTAATCATCGAGTTGCCGTGCTCGTTTCTGTCAGGAAAGACACGCTGACAGGATTTTTTTCTGGTTCTGGCAAACTGCCTTTAAGGAACATATGATTGGCATTGCACAGGGAACTGCCCAGTCTAACCTGAGCGCCTTGAAAAACTACAGTTGGAGATACCCCATAATTCCGGTGCCATTTCGGCACTTTGCGAGAACTTGATGCCTCTGTTCGATACCATTCTCGACAACAGGATTGAAATGCAAGCACTTTCCTCGCTTAGAGACGCTCTCCTGTCGATGCTAATGAGCGGGGAAAATCGCGATTGACGAGGTTGTACAATTTGAACATGGACAATAAGGGAACAACGACAAGTTACGAAGGCGTGCTGCCCTCCCATATGCCATTCGATATCTGGGAGGTATACGCCCGTCTCGTGCTTCAATTCCTTGATGAAGCAACGTATAGAAACCTGTCGCATAGGGACAAACCCGACCTTTGGGATGAACTCCATGACCTGGGAGTCGAGGTAACCCAAGCAATATCTCAAGAAACCCAGGAGGCGGACGCTTTGTATGCGAAGCTCCGCGAAACGGATGACGCAAAGCTTAAGGAACGGCTGACGGAACGAATCGAGCAGGTTGGTGCTGAGGTGTTTGATTGGGGCCTCTTCGGTCCCAGCGGCAAAGATTCTTTTGGCCTGGTTATAGAAGCTTACAAGGAAAAACTTGGTAAGCTAAACGGCGGCGGGTATAGGCCATTTGCGCACAATCACCTATTCATAAGGTCGGATGTGCTGGCCGATACGGTAATGCTCGAAGAGGCGCTTGCTGCCTTTCTTTCATTGAGTGCATATTCGGTCTCTTTCGAGCGCGTCATTGTCACGGTGCCAGGGCATAACTACGATTTCGATCTTGTATCTCAAATGTATAAAGCCATATCGTTCGGAAGTGATGATCAATTTAGGATCGCTGAACAAGCGAGGGCGCTTGTCTTAGGCGCGGAGATGAGTTAAGCCACCAAATAATCATTTACCGGGACGTAGGCCTACGCTTCAGAATTGTTTCCATCGAACCAGGAGGAAAGGAGCCCCCGATGGAAGCGCTGATCAATATGGTCCCAGCTCAGATGCAGCCGGTTCTAGACTATCTGCAGCTAAAGCAATTAAAAGCAGTGCTCGAAATCACTCTGCAAAGCCATGCCGAAAGCAGCGTGCCCAGCCGCTGTGACACTACGTCAAATTACTGGCTGGGATTCAACAGCTATCTAACGTTAAATCTCTGGTTTGGATCGGTGGCCAAATCGCTCTAAACCAGAGATTTAACAACTTCCAACCAGATTTTTTCATACTCCATAAAACTCCGCTAACCGAAAACGGTCGAAGTTACATTCAAACCATTTGGAGCAATTTGGATGTGTTCCGCTCTGTGTGCTGAAAACAATCTCGTATTCGGCAACGAGGAACGTTTCTGCCAGTTTTGGAACGCGATGTCCAGATGGATCTGCAAGCGGAATATAAAACAAGCGGCGCTACTATTAGTAGCGCCGCTTGCATCATCAAAGAAGAATCGTTATCGATCGTCTCCGGGGTTTTTCGTTCAAAATTAGAGCATGTCGATTACGGCTCATCGAAGTCCATCCACTCTACAGGCTGCATTAGACCGTAATAATCGACGGGCGTTTTGAATCGAATCCTGCCCAAATGACCGTCGCTCTTCCGCACCCAACTGCGTCCGTAGCGATCGGTGAAAGCCACCTCGCAGCCGAGGGCCTTCTGCATCGAACAATCGAGATGCCCGACGCACCTCACGGTTTTGCCCGGAGCAACGGACGAGAGTAGAACTCTGCTGTTGCATCCCTCGACGTCCCTCCCGTCTTGAGGCCCGGCGCCTTGGACAAGTACGGCAGTGAGGATAACTTGGTAAACGATGTCGTTGCTATTGTTCATCACTTCTAGGCCGACCTGTGTCCCGAAATCAATCCTAATCCTGCCAATCGTGGTCGTCTCCCTCTCAGGCATCCTGACCACACGGGCACAGATGGCTGATGCCTGGCTCCGCGCGGCCGTCCGGCGGCCCCGTATCAGCGAGACAATCCACTGGACGAGAGTGAGCGCCAGAGCTAGGAGAGCAACAACCGTGCCGAAATCGATTTGACCGTTGAAACTAATTACAACGCCATCCGGAATCATTTGATCATCCCGTCCACCATCGCCGCCGCCTCAAGGAGAGGCTTCCAGTCGTCGGGCCCCACCTGGCGAACGGCTCGCTGCTTCCGTCGCACATCTCGCATTCTGACCGCAGGCATCTCGTGAAGCCCGGGTAAATGAGCACGCGATAGAGCTCGTAAAACCCTATTTCAGACATATCATCGTCGGAGCGCACGATGACAGCTGGAAGGCGGGGAAGCCCAAGCCCAGAGCAAAGATCCTGAATTCGACCGAGAACCACGCGCAAATCTGGGACCCCCGCTTCGACCGCAAAGCCCTCGGCGAGCTCGTCGTGGACAAAGGGAAGTCTCTCGACTTTCGCCAAGCGAAGAGTCTCGCGGGCCACGTTCCCAAAGGTCAGTTTGAAGGGCGCACCGACAAAAGAGGTATCATCCTCCGCTGTACGAATCCCCTCGATGTTGTCACGCGCGAGCGTCATTCGCATCAACCCCTCCCGGCCAATCTCTCAAGATGGAGAAGCAATCTTCTCAAACCGCACAATTCAGAGCTTGCGATGGTTCTCAGCAAACCAGTTATCCAAGGTTTCCACACGATGCCTTAAGCGCTTCTCATACAGATTTGCGGGTACCCCGAGCAGATCAAGAAGAATAGCCCTGTACATCAATGAGAGCTTTTTGAGATAGAAAGCACTTTCGAGGCCATTGAGATATTCATCCTTGGGCTGATTGGCCTTAATATGCATAATCCTGACTCGACTGCACTTCAGCTTAGATAAGAACGCATCATAGGCTTTCTTTCCCATCTGCATTTCATAAGCAAAAGCTACCTTACCAAATTCCCCAATGACTGCATCGAGGCACTCTTTTAATGTAGGCTTATTCTTTGCGGCCAAATCAGGGAACAGTCCCCTTTCTTTGTTGCACATCTCAATCAACGGCTCAGCGAGCTCGATGAGAAAAGCGCATCGAATGTCAATCGGCATCCCAGACCTCGACATAGCATACAGGTACATCTGATTTGTAATGTCGAGCTGCTCCACCAAGTAAAGCCATTTCCCAACCAAGTCGTCAGTCAAAACATCGCAATAGTCAACGAGTTTGTCGTTGGGAATATTCGACGAACGTAAGTCGGAATCGAAATAGCTTAATCGCCGAGCTAGAACCTGTCTGACCTCCGCCTCGCCGTCATCGCCATCCGGCGAGCCGTCGAACTCTGCCCTGACCAATGGAACAAAAGCCCCATCGAACAGCATCAGAAGTCTTTCAATTATAAACAACGGCGTTTGAATGTTCGTCCACGGAATCGGTTCGGCAGCAACAGTGGTTATCTCCCTGGTTCGACATTGCTTGACGACAACATCGTATGCAATGTCCCCGCATCTCATGTTGACGCAGATCTCATGCGGTCCGCCCAGAGCGAGACCGTCTTGCTCATAATACGCGGAAAGCGTTTTAAATCTGGGAATATGCTCTCCCATTGCCCCTCCTGCAAGCAATACCTTTGCACCGTTTATATCGAGCAGGAAACCCAAGAAGCAGTGGTGCGCTGAATATTAGTGCAAACCATCCTAACGAATGGTGGCCGAAGGCCATCCTGTCGGGCAGCAAATTCGGTCCGGATTGCCCGAATCGCCGCCTAAAACGCCTGCATCTTACCACCGCTACGCCGCCTTCGCGGGCAACACGACGAATTCCAGGAGCACCGACCTTTCGGCGCGAACGGCCTCCACGGGGCTGATCGGCGGCTCGGCCGCCGCCTCGCCATCCGTCTCGTCCAGGAGTCCCATAGTGGCGATGGCGCACCTGCAGGACCAGTCCCCCTCCAATCTGCACGCCAAGTTTTTGAAAAAGACCCTATTTTGCACTTTGACACGCCGAGGTCGCCGCAGGAGAGTTGGGATAGATAAAAGGCCTGGCCTCGACTCACTCGAACCGAGGTCAGGCCAATTTTTGCCTATTTACAAAGTCCTGCTCATATTAAAGCAACTGGAGTTGAAAAAGGATAGCTTCATCCGATAGCGTACAGGTATGACCATGCCGGCTTCGACACTGTGCGTGGGAAGTCTTTACTGAAGCGCTTTTTTGACCGCCGGATAATCCCAATAGTATTTACCGTCCCTATAATACATCATGGCGACATGGTTTCCGTGGTACCTAACAGCCTCAGGACACTTCGACCTGTCGACCCGCGTGTTGTTATACAGCACCACGATATCGATATCGGCCTCCATGGCCTTATCGCACTCGTACTTGATGTAGCTGCGATAATCAACGCTATGCATGCGGGCACAGCTAGAAGTCCACGCGTTATAGCTTCCGCAATACCGACAGCTTCCCTTAGTCACGGTGTCCGTCGAATCCCCCACGATAAGCACGAAACGTTTGGAATGATCCATTCTCTCTTTCAGCGAGCTCTTTATGCTGCAGGGCAGGCTGGAATCGCGCGACTGCTGTAAATTGTGGGCATCCGTAAATGAAAGCCCCCAATAGTCGCTGTCGTTCCATTTGTGCAGCTGGTCCACAGCATCTCGGTCGCCATCCCAGTCAGCAGCGATGTAGGTCCTCGTCCTATAAACCATCTTTCTCTCCAATCCTATTTTCCCAAGCCTCAATATATCCGTTGACTTCGTATAGCCTCATTCGTGCAGCGGTCTTCTCCGTCAAGACGACCACGACGCCTTCTTTGAAATGTCGCTTCGAAGCCCTCAGGGTACAAAGCATGCAGCGAAGAAGGTCGTCCTCCGAGGGCTTCCCGCCGTCGAACCTGGTTATCCCCGACCCCAGCAGCGGAAGAACGACAGGTCTGCCGGCATACATCCTATCTAGCTCATCCCACATGTTGAGCAGGCATTCCTCATATTCGCCACGGCGAAGGCGTGCTCGGTTTAGTTTGTCCATATGCGTGAAGGCGAGCAGTGCGTACTCGTTGTAGTCCTTGATGGTGCCGAGAGGATAGCGAATCCTACCATCCCCAGCTTTGCAAGGCTCCAACAAGCTCGGCCCCAATTTTTCGACTGTACGCTTGAGGGTATTCCAATCAGCGTACCTCTTGATAAAAATGCCGTTGAGAGAATTCCTTGAAATAACCTTGTCATCGACCTGGATGTCGAAATACTCATCGAACGGGATGACCTTCACTCCGTCCGTAGCAAAAAGGTCGCCAACCACGATGTCGATGTCCATACCGTTAATCGCCAAATGGACCCCGCTCCTGCTGCGACGATATGTGACGACCGCCGCAAGAATGGCTATCAGAATAAAAAGAACAACGAAAACGAAGAGTCTAAACAGACACCCCGAACCCTTCGGCAGCAGATCAATGAGAGACACGCCCACAACCGCCATAATCGTCGAAATTGCACCGATGATTGCCATCGACCATTTGGCGGACTTTTTCACAAGCGACCAAGTAGTGTTAGCGTCGGAATAATTTAGCCAAATATAGTCGGCCGAGATTGACCAATCCCGGCCGACCCATTTTAGCCAACACGC
>URLR01000020.1 GCA_900548815.1 uncultured Collinsella sp. | reverse complement strand
ACACGAGCCTTATCGTCGGCAGCGTCAGATGTGTATAAGAGACAGCAAGACTCGTGAGCTTTCCGATCAGACGCGCGCCATGGTGCGTCCTGTCTCGGGCGTGAGCGGCCAGAATACCGCCCGTAGCTCGGTTTCGGGCTCCACCGGCTCCTACGAGGTCGAAGAGCCCAAATCCAACAAGAACAAGATCATCGCCGCCGTGGTGGCAGCGGTTGCCGTCATCGGCATCGTGGTGGCCTTTGCCACAGGACTCTTTGGCGGCGAGCAGGTCGCCGTGCCCGACGTACTGGGCAAGGACCAGCAGACTGCCGTCGAGCTGATCAAGGAAGCCGGCCTCGAGGTCGGCACCATCGACCAAAGCTACAACGACGATGTCGACGAGGGCAAGGTCGCCGAGCAGACGCCCAACGGCAACACCAAGAAGGCCAAGGGCACTAAGGTGAACCTGGTAATCTCCAAGGGCCCCAAGCCCTCTGAGAAGGTTGAGGTTCCCCAGCTTGTCGGCCTGACCAAGGACCAGGCAGAAGCCGCGCTGGCAAGCGTTGGCCTGAAGGGCAACGCCTCCGAGGAGGCCAACGAGGCCGATGAGGGCCAGGTCTTTGATCAGGGCACCGAAGCCGGTAAGGAAGTCGCGAAGGGCACGACCATCTCGTACAAGGTCTCGAGCGGCCCGGATACCACGTCCGTCCCCGACCTGACCGACATGACCGAGGCCCAGGCGCGCAACGCCCTCGATATGGCAGGTTTTGGCGTCGACGTGAGCTACCAGGAGAACGACTCTGTTACCGAGGGCACCGTGATCAGCTGGAACCCCAGCGGTAAGCAGAAGCCCGGCGCCACGATTACCGTCGTCATTGCCAAGAAGTCCGGCAAGGCCACCGTCCCGGGCAACCTGTACGGCAAGAGCATTTCCGCCGCCGTTACCGCGCTCAACAACGCCGGTTTCTATAACATTGGCTTCTGTGACCAGAACGGCAATCCCGTGAGCGGTAACGAGGATGCCACCGTTACGGGCGTCTCCCCCACCGGCAAGCAGTCCACCGACAGCACGATCACGCTGACGGTCGCACTTTCTGGCTCCACCTCGGGTGACGATTCCGGCACGACGACTAACTAGTCGACAACCCATCACCTGCAGCGGCTATGGCCGCAAACATATTCGCTCAGAAGCGCCCGCTTGCTCCCCGGCAAGCGGGCGCTTTGTTTATCGACAGGCCAGGGCTCCATAGCAACACAAAGAGGCCCGCAAAAACAAGCCTCCCAGGTGACAACAGAATATGTAATGCAGTAATTACTAGCCGCAGAACTTCACCATGGTCTCGACCACGAGCTTCTCGGAGTTGAGCTGCTGTATCATGATGCCCTGCTGGAACAGCGGGATGTTGGCGCGCGTGCGCTCCGGATCGGAGTGCTCGACGAACTCCTTCTTATCCAAGGTGCAGACCGAGCGCGACAAAACGACTTCGAAGCGACCCATTACGGCATCGCGCATGCGCTACAATCTCGGTTAATCTGTTAACCACCCGAAAGCAGCAGGAGGCCCCATGCCCACACCAGGCAAGCGCCCATCCATGCGCCAGATTGCCGTCGCGGCCGGCGTATCCGTCGCCACGGTCTCCCACGTCATCAACGGCAGCGGCCGTTTTTCCGAAGACACCCGCAAACGCGTGGAAGCCGCCCTAAAGGAATACGGCTACGTCACGAACATGGCGGCGAAGAGCCTCCGTATGGCCCAGTCCCGGACCATCGGCATGATCGTGCCGGACATCTCCAACGACTTCTTTTCCAAGATCGCCCTGCATGTGGAGCGCGAGCTGGCAACCGAGGACTACTCGGTCTTTGTTTGCAACAGCGCCAATGACCCCGCCCGCGAGCGTGACTACTTCCGCACGCTGGCAAGCAAGCAGGCCGACGGTATCATCTGTATCTCCGGCCTGCGCAGGCTCGACGGCGAGTTCGTCCCCCACGGAATCCCCGTGGTCTGCATCGACCGTGCGCCCGAAAACGACCTCGGTTTCCCACACGTGGGCTCCGACAACATCGGCGGTGGCTACATGGCGACCGAGCACCTCATCGAGCGCGGCTGCAAGGACATCCTGAGCATCTCGAGTTTTACCGCCAACTACCCCGGCAACGAGCGCCAGATGGGCTACGAGCGGGCGCTCGCCGCGCACGGAATGCCGCTACGCCGCGACTACCAGCTGTTTGTCTCGGGTAAGCAGCCGAGCATCATCGAGTCGGAAGAGCTCGTGACCGACTTCCTCTCCACGGGCTACCCCGTCGACGGCGTCTTCGCCCATAGCGACCACGCAGCCGTGGGCGCGCTGCGTGCGCTCGTTGCCGCCGGCAAGCGCGTACCCGAAGACGTCCGTCTCATCGGCTTCGACGATTCCGTTTACGCGCAGCTTCCGACGCCGCAAATCAGCACCATCCGCCGCTTCCCCGAGCGCCTCGCGCACGAGGGATGTCAGGCCCTGCTCGCCCTGCTGCGCGGCGAAGAGCCCGAGATGGAGACGCTTGTCCCCGTTAAGCTCGTGCAACGCGCGAGCAGCTAGACAGCGGGCAGCGAATAGCCGCGTTTTTCTCTCGCATGTGCTCTATCCCACGCGCGACATGCAAAAAGCCCGCCACCACACGGGTGACGGGCTTTTCCGCTACCAGCCGCGTGCTTCCTCCGCACGTACGAGCTGACGAGCCTCGATCTGGCGAATCATATCGATGCGTCGCTGGTGACGGCCGCCCTCGAACTCGCCGGTGAGCCAGGCGTCGACAATCATTTTGGCCAGCTCGATGCCTACCACACGAGCACCAAATGCGAGCATGTTGGTGTTGTTGTGCTCGCGCGACAGGCGAGCGGAATACGGCTCAGAGCAGGTGCAGCAACGGATACCGCGCACCTTGTTGGCGGCAAGCGAGATGCCCACACCCGTACCGCAGATAACGATACCGCGATCAACCTCGCCGGACATGACAGCGTCCGCCACGGCCTCACCCGCGATGGGATAGTCAAAGCGCTCGGTGCTGTCCGTACCGAAGTTCACGACTTCGTAGCCGTACTTCTCCTGGATATACGCCGTGATGGCTTCCTTGTACTCGACTGCGACGTGGTCGTTTCCAATACCGATCTTCAAAAGAGACCCCTTTCCATAAGAACCATTCGCGCATGCCGCGCGCTCAATCCGTCCTAATTCGCCGTTCCGCTTCTAATACACCTCGCCGGCGCGCAAACGGCGCAGACACTCCTCGTAACCAGCGTCCTTGCCAAACAGCGCACTGGTGCCCAGGATAAATCCGTCCGCGCCAATGGCGGACAGGTCGCGCACGCGCTCGGGCGAGCAGGCGCCGTCGATCATGAGCTTGAAGCCAAAGCGCTCCTTCAGCGCGGCAAGGCGACGCACCTTGTCGTTCGTGAACTCGATAAAGCTCTGACCGGCAAAACCCGGATTCACCGTCATGACCATCACGTAATCGCAGAGGTTCAACATCTCCTCGATCTCGGAGATAGAGGTGTCGGGGTTCACGGCGATACCGGCGCTCTTGCCGAGGGACTTAATCGCGGCGAGTGTCTTGACCACGTAACGCTCGGACTCCGGATGGATATAGATGATGTCCGCGCCGGCGGAGGCGAAAAGTTCAACCTTGCTGGCAGGATTCTCGACCATAAGGTGCACGTCGACGAGCTTGTTGGTGGCAGCTCGCACGGCCTTGATGTCTTCGAGACCCATGGCGAAATTGGGAACGAAACTGCCGTCCATCACGTCGCAATGGAAGATGTCGATGCCGGCGGCGTCGAGATCCTCGACGGTCGCACGCAGATTGCCGTAGTCGGCGCACATGAGACTGGGGCAGAGCAGCATAGTGAACTCCTTATCTGCTCGGTGATTATCTACTCGGTGGTAATTAATCGTTTAACCTTTATCTACAGTCTGGCTGATTAATCGTTTAACCACGTTGTTAACCTGCAGGCTTTTCCAGATTCACAACGTTGCCATATTTGCCTATCTAGCTGGTATCATGCAGGAGCCCGCACCACGAAACGCTGTCGTATTCCCTAGGAAGAAATCCCGCTACGCGGACAGCAGCAGCCAGGGGCCGCAATCCGCAGACCTGAGCCCGGACCCCCTACGCTCCAGGCGTGATCAGGCGCGCGCACTGGGCGATCTTCTCGTCATAGGACTCCGCGATAATCGACACACCATCGAACCCAAACGCGCGAACATTCGAGAACTGATGGAACTTCGAGCTGTCGCACAGCACGTACGCCTTATTCGAATTCTCGCGCACGATGCGCTTCTTCGCCGCCTCAACGTAGGAGGGCGTCATGACGCCGCGGTCCTCGCCAATCGCGTTGGTCCCGATAAACGCCTTATCGAAGTACAGATCGCGCAGGATCGATTCGGTCATAGAACCGCAGAACGAGGAGTTCACATAGTTGAACTCGCCACCCACCACGATGAGCTGGGCGCGCGTCTCGCTCTTAATCAGGCACGCCGAGGCATCCGTCGTGTAAATTGTCACGTCGCGGTCGAGCAGCAGACGCAGCAGCGCCGTGCAGGTGGAACCCGAGTCCAAGTAGAGCGTGTCCCCGTCCTCAACAAAACGCAAGGCGACTTGGGCAATCTGTTCCTTCTCACTCCCGTGTAGGCCCGAACGCGTCGAGATACTCACCTCGTGGACAGCCGAGAGGAGCCTCACCGCGCCGCCCGAAAGATGCTCAACCTTGCCAAGCGCCTCCAGCTCCTTGAGGTCGCGACGTAGCGTCGAAATAGAGACGCTCGGCAGCTCCTCCTGCAGCTCGGAAATCCTCGCGAGGCCCGACTTCTGCAGGCACTCTACAATTCGCTCCTGGCGCTCATACGGAATCATATTGGGAACCTCTCCAAACCACTCTGCTTCACGCTCGTTCATTTCTTTTCGAAAAGTGTAACGCACAAGCAGAATAGCGGCCGCCACCTGTTGCGATGACGACCGCTTAATCGATTGACCTACCCTCTCGTTCACAATTTGAACGAGGTTGACACACCTCGCGTAAGCGCGACGCTCTTCAAGCGAAGAGAACGACCCTAGGAGAGGCGGCGCATCCGGGGCTCTTAGGCGAGCTGATCCTCCTTGCCGGTGAAGGCGAAGGCAAGAACACCGGCCACGACGGCGGAAATGAGCATGCCGACCATAGCCCAAGCGAAGTTCATGGGGTCGGAACTCACGAAAGCCGGGAACGTAGTGACGGAACCGAAGGTGAACGCAGTGGTGACGACCTTCATGATACCGAGGAACGCGCCGCCGACGGCACCGCCGATGATCTGCGCAAGCCAGACCTTCTTGTTCTTCACGAGCATACCGAACAGCGTGGGCTCGATGATGGCGGACAGGGCGATCGATACGACACCGGTCATCGCGAAGCTCTTGAGCTTCTGGTCGCGGGCCTTGAGGAACACGCCGAAGGCGCAGCCGATAACGGCGAAGTTGCAGGCGAAGGTGAAGGGGCAGATGTAGTCGAAGCCGTTCTGAGCGATGTTGTTGATCATGATGGGGTTCACGGCCCAGTGGATGCCCATGGACACCAGCACGGACCAGCCGCCGCCAACCAGCACGCCGGCGAACACGGAGCTGCGCTCGATCAGCCAGTTGACCACGAAGGCGATGGCCTCACCAGCGTAGACGCCCAGGGGACCGATGACGAGCATGGTGAGCGGAACCATAACGATCAGGGAGATGGCGGGCAGCACGACGAGCTTGAGCATCTCGGAAACGTGCTCATCGAGCCACTTGTACAGGTACGAGTAGACCCAGACAGACAAGATGGCAGGGATAACCGTGGAGTTGTAGTTCATGAGAACCACGGGGATGCCGAAGAAGTCCGTCATGGCGCCGTTGCCCGCGTCGCCCATGAGGGCGATGAAGTCCGGGTAGAGCAGGCACGCGCCGAGCAGCGCCGACAGGTACGGGCTCGCGCCGAAGCGCTTGCCGGCGGAGAAGCCGAGCAGCACGGGCAGGAAGTAGAACACGCTCATGGCCAGGGTGTACAGGATGGTGTAGGTACCCGTGCCCTCAGCGATGATGCCGAGCTGGGCGGCCAGGATAACGAAGCCGCGCAGGATACCGGAGCCGGCCATGGCGGGCAGCAGCGGGGCAAAGATGCCGGAGATCGCGGAGAAGACTTGGCTGACGATGCTCTCGCCCTCGTCCTTGGTAGCAGCGGAGATTTCCACGCCCGAACCCTTGACCAGCGGCTCAAACTTCTCGTACAGCTTCGGGACCTCAGTGCCGATGAGAACCTGGTACTGACCGGCCTTGTTCGGCGTGTTCACAACGCCTTCGACTTCCTTGACCGCAGCGTCGTCGCAAGCCGCGTCGTCTTTGAGATTGAGGCGCAGGCGCGTCGCGCAGTGCGTCATGCCCGAGATGTTCTCGGGACCACCGACGGCGTCCAGAATCCCCTGAGCCATCGCGTTCCAGTCGCGTTTCATTGGTTACCTCCCCATTGCGCAGAAGAGCTCGCGGACAAGCTCGGCTGCCTTAATCGCGTCGTTTGCATCGATAACGGATTGGATCTTCTCCATGCTTACGGCCTCGATGGCGTCGTTGAGCAGATGGATCATCTGGTCGTTCTGTGCAGCCTCGCCGGCAGCGGGCTCGATGACCGGGAACGTGTCGAAGTAGATTGCGCTGTCGTAACCGTGCTTCTTCACGTAGTAGAGGAACTCGAGGGTCTTCACCGGCGTGGACGTACCAATCATAAGGCCATCGTCGAAGCGACCGTTGCCGTCGTTTAGGTGAATGCCGTAGAGCTTGCCCTCGCGGCCGAACAGGTCGGCGGCCATGGCAGGGTTCTCGTGCTTCATGAGCATGTGGCAGTAATCCAGCGTGACGCCCAGGTTCGGGCGGTCTGCAGCGTTGAGAATCATGCCGGTCATACCCATGGAGTCGATGAACGCGTACGCGCGCTCCTCGTAGGGTTTGTACTCAATCGAGATCTTGAGGTCGGGCGCGTAGTCGCAAACCTTCTGGAATGCGGCTACGAGCTGGTCGAAGACGCGAGCGTAGGCGATCTGGAAGCTGTAGTCAAAGCCGTCGTGGCCAAGCCAGATGGTCACCGTGTTGCCACCGGCAGTGCGGCAGTAGTCGCACGCCTCGTAGCAGAGCTCAAGGGCTTCCGCGGCAAGGGCATCATCGGCATTGCCCAGGTCACCGTTGAGGAAGGCGTTGCGGAAGCGCAGCGCGCAGCCGTTCAGCTGCAGGTCGTGAGCTGCGAGCTTGGCGGCCATGTCCTCAGCCGTGACACCTGTGCAGTGCTCGGGGTAGTTGAGGTCGACGTGCGTGAGGCCCACGCTCTGGAACTCCGCGAACACGCGATCAAGATTCTTGTCGCCATCGCGAAAATAGGAGTTGATACGAGTTGCAAGCTTCATGCTTCTACGTCCTTTACCTTCGTCCTTGATCGTTTCTGCCCGTTCGAGCACCTGATCTATATCCGTAATTCGATAAGGGCCGCCGCCTGCGCGCCGGGGCTTACCCTGTGACATGTAGATTACTGCCATATAAGTTCATTTTCAATCAGTATTTTTCACTCTTTTTCTCATTGTGTCAGAGTTTTTCACCGTATAAAGCCATCTACCTTGTGGTTTTGCTGTTAATCAAGTTTGACCATTCTTGAAATTACCTGATTTTTTCTGAATTAATTTGCCGTTTATCGGTAAAAATCGACCGCTCACGGCTGACGGCGACGCAAGATGGAAGATACTTGCATGAGGAAAAGCACTGAATTCCCAGCGCCGATTCGAATGACGCGATTGGTGACGCGAGCGTCGACGGCCCGAATCTGCCGTCGGCCCCCACTAACCAAAAACGGCGCCGCTCACGCGACGCCGTCATATTCCCTGGTGCCCCCGGGCGGATTCGAAAACTCCCCCCCCCGCGGGGAAATTGGTGACGCGGGTGTCGACGGCGCTGAGCGCTCCGTGTTTTGGTATGTGGATATGGCAGCCATCAACCTTTCTCGGCATGTGAAACTCTAGGCACATATGAGCATACCTGAGCGACGCAACACATGCGCTCCATCTATCCCAACAAGCTCCAGCGGTACCCGCACTTCCCATTTCGTGTAGAAAAGGGCCTGTATATACTTCCCATTTCGTGTATTGAATCAGGTAACCACACTTCCCATTTCGTGTATACAGCAGCTAGATTGGGCAATCATGTCAGTATTCAGACGTACGGCCTACAATAAACTCCTCGATTGGAAAGCGAGCAATGGATCCCGAGCCATCATGCTCGAGGGGGCCCGCCGCGTTGGAAAAAGCACCCTTGCCCAAGAGTTTGCGCAGTCCAAATACAAATCCCACCTCGTGATCGACGAATCTGTTGCGAGTGAAAAAAGAAGACCGGAGACTCAACTGGTCTCCGGCCTCATTTCTAAAAAACGTCTCGTGGTTCTACTCGTGCTGTCGGGCTTCTACCAGCCTGCAGAAGTCGTTGACGCTCATGAGCCATTCCCTTTGCGCGGGCGTGTAGGTTTCGAACAGCGATGAGGGCACAACGAGGCTGAGCCTGTCCTTAGCCATAGCTCGTGTGTAATCCTCACTTACGGCGGGCTCAAGTGTTACAAGATGCTTGTCCTCGATTCTGTCAGCCTCATCAAGCACCTGACGCCAACGCTCCTTGATGGTTGTCTTGGCACCGAGCATCGTCAGTCGAGCGACAGGGAACTTGGGGTCGTGGTAATCGTCAATAGAGGGAAAGATGAAATCCGGCTTTGATTTGCCCTCGGTGTATTTCTGCGCCGAGTAGCGTATGCCCCTAGCATCGAATAGCATCGAGAGTTGATTCTCGAACGCCGTCCCCGCACGGGACTTGCGGCGCTGGAAGGCCGACATAGTGGTGCGCAGCACGCCATCAACATCAAGCGCCGAGCCAAGGTATGGCGCGAGGTCGCGCTCCAAGAGATGCCGCTCGAAGACGCGGAACAGCATCTCTTCGCGTTCGTAACAAGCGACCAAGCAGCCATCGGGGTCGCCCGTCCAATCGAGCTTTCCAAGGGTGGAAGCTGAGTAGGCTGAGAAGTCTGCCCCTTTGGGGAAGGACTCGCCGAATTTCTCGATCATACCGTCGAGGAAGTTCTCCGCTGCGATCGGCATGCTAACTTCGATGCCGATGGACTCCAAAATCCTTGCGGCGATCGACGTGATGCGCGTATCCTCCCGAGCAGAGGGCGTAAAACCCTTCTCGCCAACCCCGTCGAGCGCGAAGAGCCAGCGAACTTGAGATTCCGCCGTACTCCCCGCTCGGGCAAATAGGATTACGACCTCCTTGGCTTCGTGTAGGGCCAAAACCATGAGGTCGCCCGGACGGGCCATGCCCATGGCAGCATTATCGTTGTAGTAGAGCCTATACTCAGTTCTAGTTGGATGCTTCCTGCGGGCGTCGTACCAAGTGGTATAACCATGGTCGAATATAGGGTCTGCACCATCATCGAGATATGCGAAGGTAGTTCGCATGCCCTTTATGTCATCGTCTCCGAAAAGCGCGCGCAAAGGCCCCACGCCGTTGAATTCGTGCTGGTGGCTTTTATTGGCCCCCATGATGTCAACGCCCGCGAGGGTTTTCGCGACAGCACCGTCAAAATACGCGCCAAGTACTCCATAGTCCATCCTAGAACACCTCCATCATCAACTTCGCGACCGAGCGCACGACCGGCACGGTCACGGAGTTGCCGAACTGCCTGTATGCCTGAGTATCCGACACCGGGATGATGAACTCATCGGGAAATCCTTGCAGGCGCGCGCATTCGCGGGGAGTGAGTTTACGAGGGTTTTTTCCTTCCTGCCCGACCAGAATCTCGCTGCCATCCTTGTGGTACCGGGCGGAAAGCGTCCTTGTCGTGTCCTCTGGGCCGACCATCGAGTATCCAAAGCCGTGGCCCGCCGCCTCATGCTTTTCGCGATAGGCGCGCAGATAGGCCCATAGCTTATCCGAAATGGTGTAGCGTTCGTTTGGTTGCTCTTCGAGGATTTCCCCTAGCGTATGTCCCGGTCCCGGCACCTCAAGGTCATCCCACGAGAAGGGAACTTCCTCCCTGAACCCCACGATGTAGATGCGCTCCCTGTGCTGGCACGTCCAGTTTTTTGAATCAAGCACTTTCCAGAAAATATGGTATCCAAGGTCCTCCTCAAGCGTCTGTCGTATGACCTTGAAGGTCTTCCCGCCGTCGTGACTCGTAAGGTTCTTAACGTTCTCAAGCAAGAAGGCCTTCGGGCGCTTGTCGCGTATGATGCGAGCGACCTCGAAAAAGAGGGTTCCCTGCGTTTTATCCTCAAAGCCGGTGGGTCTCCCCAAAGATTGCTTCTTCGAAACGCCTGCAAGGGAGAATGGCTGACAAGGAAAGCCTGCGAGCAGGACATCGAAGTCCGGTATATCGTTTGATGCGACCTGACGGATGTCGCCCGCCGGGGTCTCTCCATAGTTCATCCGGTAGGTTTTCTGGGCGAACTTATCCCACTCGCAAGAGAAGACGCACCTACCGCCAAGCTCCTGGAACGGCATTCGTATACCGCCGATGCCCGCGAAGAGATCGCAGAAGGTAAAAGGCGCGTCGCTGCGCTCCCCTTGGTCAAATGGAGCCCCCGCATCGAGCGATGCGATAAAGGCGCATTCAGCCGCCGTTGGACTAGTATCCCCAGACTCCCAGCGCCGAACGGTGCGTTCACCAGACGAGCCCATACCAAGGGCGGCGGCGAACTCCTTTTGGGTGAGGCCGAGGTCAATTCTCTTTTGCGCTATATCAGCTGCATTTAGTTGCATGGGACGCCTATCTTGGTTGAAAAACGGTCAAACTGTCCTGTATTTACCACAGCGTTAGTCTATCACCCCGAGCGGACATGTCTTCCCCTTGCTTCAGTCCGCCTCTAAACCCCGTAGCATCAACTGGGCTTTAGGGCTTGGACACTCTACCGGAGGGCTCTAGACGCAATTGGTGACGCGGGTGTCGACGGCCCGAATCCGCCGGCGGCCCCCGCAAACCAGAAACGGCGCCGCTCCCGCGACGCCGTCATATTCCCTGGTGCCCCCGGGCGGATTCGAACCGTCGACACCCGCTTTAGGAGAGCGGTGCTCTATCCCCTGAGCTACGGAGGCATGTTGTACTAGTGTAGCAGATTTGCCCCTTGGCCATGTAGCGCATGGCCACTCATCAAGAAGGCTCTGCAGCGAATTATCGCCGTAGAGCCTTCTCAATAACGGAAAATTATAACCCAGAATAACGCAAAATAATGGGATGGGGTTTCCTCTAACCACATGTAAGGGAAATTCCATCCCGGTATTCGGCTAAAAAATGGGACAAGCTTTCCCAACTGGCGCTCAAAAGGAAAATGCATCCCGGAATGAGAACGAATTCCGGGATGCATTTTCCGCCATCTATCGCAGACGACTAGTCGCCTTTGTGAAAGAGGCTTTTGATGGCAGCAGGGATGCTCTTGGCGCCCTTGGTCGTTACGTCGATAAAGTCGGGCGAACGCACGAGTCTATCCTCGTCCACGTACTTGCGCACAGCGCGCAGCGTCTCTTTGTCGTCGCGCGTCGAAAACGTAAAGTGACCGTTGTCCTTGGTGAAGATGGCAAAACGCGTAATCTTCTTGGTGCCGCGCAAGACCTCGGCGGCAATATAGTCGACCTCGTCCCACGGGATTTGAATATAATCCTCGGGATTGCGCTCGTTATAGTACTCAAACGCCTTATTGCCCACCATCACGTTACCGTGGCTGGTAAGCCCCATCAGGCAGGTTGCCGGCGTTGCCAGATCGACCGTGCTGTTCTGAGATTGCGCCATACGCGCCTCGCCCTCCAATAAAAACAATCGGACCGCATCCAGTGTACCCACCGGGTGCGGTCCGTTTCAATGGCTCAAAAGCCCTTGCCTAGCAATTCTCGGTCTTAAGCCGAAGCGTGCTTACATGAAGCCGCAGAAGCGACCGATGATGCCGACGGCGAAGAGAGCCAGGATGATGACGATCGGGCTGACCTTCTTCTTGAGGAGCTTGCAGACCAGCAGGGTCAGGCACACGGCGGCAAGGCCGGGGATGAGCTGATCGAGGTTGGCCTGAAGCGTGGTGACCTTCATCTGATCAAGGGCGGTAGCACCGACGGAGTTGTACATCGTCAGCGCTTCCTTGATACCCTCGGAACCGGAGGGCAGGCTAGCCCAGTCGATAAAGGCGCCAGCAGACTGCTTGACCGTGGAGACGATCGGGGTGAAGGAAATGGACACCCAGCGCTCGACCAGGGCGCCGATGATGAACATACCCAGGATGGAAGCGCCCTCGGTGACCTTGCCCATCAGACCACCGGAGAGGTCCTTGGCGATGGAGGAGCCGACCTTGTAGCCAAACTCCTGCGTGTACCACAGGAAAGCGTAACGGATGATGTTCCACGCGAAGAAGAACAGCAGCGGACCGACGATGCTGCCGGACATGGCCAGGGAAGCGCCCAGAGCGCCCAGAATCGGGCGAAGGGTGAACCAGAAGACGGGGTCACCGACGCCGGCGAGCGGGCCCATCATACCGACCTTGACGCCCTGGATGGCGACATCATCGATCGGAGCACCGTTGGCGCGCTCCTCCTCGAGGGCGAGGGTAACGCCAATGACGGGGGCGGAAACATAGGGGTGGGTGTTATAGAACTCCAGGTGGCGCTTAAGAGCGGCAATCTGGTCATCCTTGCTGGTGTAGAGCTTCTTGATCGCAGGGATCATTGCGAAGCACCAGCCGCCGTTCTGCATACGCTCGTAGTTCCACGAGCCCTGAAGGAACTGATGACGGAAGCAAACCTTCTTGCGGTCAGCCTTGGTGAGCTGAATCTTGTTCTCTGCCATATGTATCACTCCCCTCCTACTCGTAATCGTTCAGAATGTCGCCGAGCGGGTCGCCGGAGCCACCGCCCATGCCGCCACCCTGCTTGGCCAGATCCTTAAGGCCAAGGTAGATGAGGGCAAGGGAGATGCCGATGAGACCAAGGGCGATCAGCGTGAGCTGAGGGATGGCAGCAAGGACAAAGCCGAGGACGAAGAACGGCCAGGTCTCCTTGGTGGCCATCATGTTGATGACCATGGCGTAACCGACGGAAGCGACCATGCCGCCGCCGACAGCCATGCCGCCGGACAGCCAGTCGGGCATAGCGTTAAGCGCGTTGGTAACGGCCTCGGCCGGGATGACGCACAGAAGCACTGCCGGGATGGCGATACGAAGGCCCTGCATGAGGATGGCAGCATACTGCCAGCGCTCGATGCCGGAGAAGTCGCCCTTCTCGGCGCAACCGTCCATGGCGTGAGCGATAGCGGTAGCAATGGTACGGCAGATCATGGTCAGGAACAGACCAGCGACCGACAGCGGGACGGCGACGGCGATAGCGGTGGTAACGGCCTTGGCCGAATCGGTGGCGCCACCGTTGAGGGCGAGCACCATGATGATCGAAGAAGCGACCGAGGCCAGAGCGGCGTCAGGCGCGACAGCGGCGCCGACGTTAGCCCAGCCAAGGGCCATCATCTGGAGCGAACCGCCCAGGAGGATGCCCTCCTGAAGGTGACCGGTTACGAGACCGATAAGCGTGCATGCCACGAGCGGCTGATGGAACTGGAACTCATCCAGAATGCCTTCCATACCGGCAAGCAACGCGACAATCGCAACAAGCAGAATAGTGATTGCAGACATGTATCGGACCCTCCTTTACTATGCTTGAGCGGCCAGTTCGGCCTTAGCTTTCTTCAACATGGCGTCGAGATCCTCGGAGGAATCCGAAGGAACCTTGCGGACCTCGAACTTGACGCCCTTGGCCTTGAGGGCCTCGAGAGTCTTGACGTCGTCATCGCCCATAGCGACGGCGTTGGTGACGACGACCTTGCCCTTGGAGTGAGCCATGGAACCGATGTTGACTTCCTTGATGTCGACGCCGGCCTCGATGGCCTTGAGCAGATCCTGCGGGTTCTCAAAGAGCAGCATGGCCTTGGTGTCACCAAAGCGCGTGTCCTTGACGACCTCGGCCATCTTCTTGATGGGCACGACGTTGGCATGGACTCCCGGAGGGGCAGCCTGCTCGATCATGGTCTTGCGGAGCTCGTCGTGAGCAACGCCGTCGGAAACCACGATGATGCGGTTGGGGTTGATCTGCTTGGTCCACGTGGTGGCCACCTGGCCATGAAGCAGACGGGTGTCGATACGGACGTGGGCGATCTTGATGTGCCCATCGCCGATGACCGTTCCCGGAGGGATGGCGCCTGCAGGAGCAGCGGCGGCCGCAGCCGGCTTCTTCTCCTCGGGCTCCAGAGACTCGGGCTTGACGCGCACGCCAGCCTTAGCCTCAGTCACGAGATGTTTTGCGATCGCATGTGCAGTGTTCTTTGCGTCAAAGCGCTGCGAATATGCCTCGATGAGCATAGGCAGGTTGACACCGGTGACGATAGCCCAGGAATCATGGCCCTCGATGAGCCCGCTGATCTGGTTGAACGGCGTGCCGCCCCACAGATCAACGAGGAAGAGCACCTGCTCCTGGTCCTCGAAGGAAGCGATTGCTTCCTCGACCTTGGCACGGAAGTCGTCGGGGCCCATGCTCGGCTCGAGCGAGACCACGGCAACAGACGGCTGATCGCCAAAGACCATCGAGCCCGTCTGCTTGATTCCAGCTGCCAAGTCCCCGTGGCTAGCAAGAACAATACTTACCATCACATAACCTCCTTTTTGTCTACGTATTTCCTACACGACATGAAGGAAGTATACCTGTTTGGTTTGTGGAATTATAGCTAAATTCGCAAAAGGTTGGATTATTTGTTTAAACGTCTAAGTTTGTTACAAATTGATTACGTTGCCGGTTTACAGCTTATTGCCTGCTAAAACGTGATTTGCTGATTGCTTTCAAAGACATATAAAGGTGCACTGTTCGTTAAGACCGCTTTTAGGTGGATCCCAATGCGTCTGCGTGCCACCATTTTGTTTAAACAGACATGACTTGACTAACCGAAGCAAATATGTTTAGAACTCTAGCCCATGTAGTCATTGGATGTTAGGCGATGTGGAGAGGGTTGGCGGCGTCGACGGCATCGGGGGCGTCGGAAGGACCGTCGGGGACAGCGTCTGCCGGATCCTCGTCGGGGGTCTCGATCTGTTTGATCATTACCTCTTGGCCCTGCAGCAGGTATGTTTCACCGCTGCCGCAATGGGGGCAAGTCTTGCCGTGCTCGACCGTCGCGTAGTCGCGGCCGCACGCCTCGCAATGCGTCACGGCCTCGACAGGCTCCACGATAAGCTCCGCGCCCTGCGTGATAGGCTTTTTATCCGCCGCCCAGCGCCAAGCGTCGAGTAGTAGATCGGGGACGACGCCCGAGACCTCGCCCAGCAGCAGCGTGACGCTCGAAACGCGACGCACGCCATGAGCGCGCGCCACATTCTCAACATCGCGAATGATGTGATAGACGATTCCGAGCTCGTGCACTTTTAATTCCTTCCGTCGTTCCCGTTATGGCTGCTTACTTGCGACCAAACTTAATCTTGATGGCGCGCTTGAGCGCGTACTTGCCCAGGCTTGGAAGCTTTTGCTCGTATTTGACCATCGTGGAGCACTCGGGGCGGTCGCGATCCAGATGGATGGCGTCGAACGCGCACTTGGTGGTGCACAGGCCGCAGCCGATGCACTTGTTGGGGTCGACGATCGAGGCGCCGCAGCCCAGGCAGCGGGCGGTCTCGGCGCGCACCTGCTCCTCGGTAAAGGTCTCAACATACTCGCTAAACGGCGCAGCCTTCTCGCGTTCGCGGTCCACATGCGCAACCTCGCGGCTCGCGTTGTCGTAGCTCTCGATCACGACATCGTCGCGGTCGAGCGCGGTGTAGCGGCGCTGGTTGCGGCCGATGGTGAGCGTGGAGCCCGGCTGCACAAAGCGATGGATGGACACGGCAGCCTCGTGGCCGGCGGCAATGGCATCGATGGCAAAGCTGGGGCCGGTGTAGACGTCGCCGCCCACAAAGATGTCGGGTTCGGCGGTCTGGTAAGTCTGGGGATCGGCCAGGGCGCCCTGGCCGCGGCCGAGCTCCACCTTGGAGCCAGCCAGCAGGTCGCCCCACACAATGGACTGGCCAATCGACATGACGACACGGTCGGCATCGACACGGCGCAGATCGTTCTCGTCGTACTCGGGCGCAAAACGGCCCTCGTCGTCAAAGACACGCGTGCAGCGCTTGAAGGTGATGCCGCACACGCGACCGGCCTCGTCCAGGTGAATCTCCTTGGGGCCCCATCCGCAGCTGATGTGCGCGCCATCCTCAATGGCCTCGCGACGCTCCTCCTCGCTGGCAGGCATCTGGGCATCGCTCTCCAGGCAGAACATCTCAACGTGCTCGGAACCCAGACGGCAGGCGTTGCGCGCGACATCGATAGCCACGTTGCCGCCGCCCACCACAATGGTGCGGCCGGACAGGGAATCGATCTTGCCGCTGTTAACCTCGCGAAGGAAGTCGACGGCCACGGTCACGTCCTCGGCACCCTCGCCCGGAATGCCCGCAAGGCGGCCGCCCTGGCAGCCAATGGCAACGTAGAAGGCCTTAAAGCCCTGCGCGCGCAGCTCGTCGAGCGTCACATCGCGACCGACCTCCACGCCATAGCGGAACTCGGCACCCATCAGGCGAATAACTTCGACCTCGGCCTCGATAACGTCCTTCTCCAGCTTAAAGCTGGGAATGCCATAGGTGAGCATGCCGCCCGGGCGCTCGTTCTTCTCGAACACGACGGGCTTGTAGCCCTTCTCGGCCAGGTAGAAAGCGCAGGACAGGCCGGCCGGACCGGCACCGATAATGGCGATCTTCTGGTCGAAGCCGCCAGCGCGCGTCGGCGTCACCACGGGCGGGGCATAGCGGGTCGCGGCATCCAGATCGCGCTGGGCGATGAACTTCTTGACCTCGTCGATGGCCACGGCGGCGTCCACACGGCCGCGGGTGCAGGCATCCTCGCAGCGGCGATTGCACACACGGCCGCAGATAGCGGGCAGAGGGTTCTCGCGCTTAATGAGTGCTAGGGCCTCGTCATAGCGACCCTGAGCCGCGAGCTTCAAATAGCCCTGAACGGCAACGTGCGCGGGGCAAGCCGTCTTGCAGGGCGCGGTGCCGGACTCGTGCGTCTCGATACGGTTATCGTTGCGGTAGTTGGGCGACCACTTGGTGTGGTCCCACTTGGTGGCATCGGGCAGCTCCTGGCGCGGATACTCGGGCACCTGTCCGCCGGCCTTTTTGCTGCAGAGCTTCTGGCCGAGCTTGGCGGCACCGGCCGGGCACACCTCAACGCAGCGACCGCAGGCCACGCACTTGTCCTTCTCGACCTTGGCGACATAGGCCGAGCGCGACAGGTTGGGCGTGTTGAACAGCTGCGAGGTGCGCAGGGCATAGCACACGTTGACGTTGCAGTTGCAGATGGCGAAGATCTTGTTCTCGCCGTCGATGTTGGTGATCTGGTGCACAAAGCCGTTGTCCTCGGCCTGGCGCAGGATGTCGTAAACCTCGTCGCGCGTCACGTAATGGCCGCGGTCGGTCTCGACCACGTAGTCGGCCATATCGCCCACGGCGATGCACCAATCGGCCGGGTCGTCGGCGCAGCCCTCACCCATCACGCGACGGCTCGCGCGGCAGCTGCAGGTGCTAGCGGCATATTTGCCATCGTATTTGTCGAGCCAATGCTCGATATGCTCGATCGGCACCGACGTGCTCGCGGCATCGATAGCCTTCTCGACCGGAATGACATGCATGCCGATGCCGGCACCACCGGGCGGCACCATCGGCGTGGCCTTGGACAGCGGTCCCTTGGACGCCTGCTCAAAGAACTTGGCATAGACCGGGTGCTCCTCGAGCTGGCTCACGCGCATGTTGAGAAACTCAGCGGAACCCGGCACCAGCATGGGCAGCACCCACTGCTTGGCGCGCTCGGGGTTTTCCCAGTTGTACTCGAGCAGGCCCGTGTAGCTCATATCGTCGAGCATCTTCTCGATATCGGCTTCGGGCATGCCGGTGAGCTTGACCATCTCGGGCAGCGTATAGGGACGGCGCATCTTCATCTTGCAGAGCACTTCGGCCTGCTCGTCAGTCGCGGCCTCGGCAAACGACCAGTACTCGTAGCCCAGCAGCTCATCGCGATGCAGCAGACGGTTGGTGCAGTGCTCGCACAGCTTGACGATGGCCTCGCGCGGATGCTCCGGCAGCGGCGGCACGAACTCCGAACCGATGTCGGGCTCGGTGTAGCTAATCCCCGGTCCGTTGAGAATCATGGTTGTCCCTTCTCTTGCCACAGCCCGGCGAGACCGCGGCACCCCTCTTTTTTGCAGGCCGGGCATGCCCCCATGCCGTTCACCCGCCATTAGTTGACATTGTGTCAAAAACAGTATTGACGAACCGTCAACAATATTCAAGACTGTTAGGCGAACGGTCAGGCTCAAACGGATGAAAGGCGGCAAACGCATGGGCAACAACACAGCAGATACCTCTGCGGTCAATGCCGTCCCCGCATCCGACAGCGCGGCAAAGCGCTTGACGGGCGACGAACGCCGTCGCGAGATCCTCACCGCCGTGCGCACCGTAAGCTCCGAGCTGGGCGTGTCCCACCTATCGGTATCGGCCGTGACCAAGCGAGCCGGCTGCACGCGCTCGCTGTTCTACCACTACTTCGCCGACATGGACGCCGCCGTCACCGCCGTCATGGACGAGGCGATCGACGGTTTTATCTCCGAGCTCGAGCAGTGGAATGCCAACCGCACCGTCGGTGATATCGAGGGCGCACTCGACACCGTCGCCCCGCTCTTTAAGCGCCTGGTCGTCAGCGGCCACGAGCTGCCGAGTACGCTCACCTCAAGCAGCGGCGCGCTCTACGGCGGCTTTTTGCACAACGTGGTCCAGCGTGTGGCGCAGTATATCTGCGACACCACCGTGGTGGATTTTGCCGCCCATCATGAGCTACGCATCGACCATGTCTACGAGACGTTCTACACCCTCATCATGGGGTTGTTGATGTATATCCGCACGCACCCCGATGTGCCCGACGAGACGGTCAAGGAAATCATCGCCTCGACACTCCACATCGAGGGCTATACCGCCAAGTATCCGGAGCGCAAGCCCCAGAACTGACGACATTTGGCCAAACTGCCCGCGATCAGAAGAGGGGCCGCGGGCGTGTGAAAGGAGAGCAGCATGCTGTTCGATGTTTGGGGTAGCGATACCCTTATCCACTGGGCCGGCTGGGCCATGGTCTTTATTGGCCTGATCGTGCTCAACGAGGTCGGCCGCCGCACCAAGCTGGGCGCGGCAATCATCTTTGGCGTGGCTCCGCTGGCCATGACCATCTACTGCGTCGCCATCGCCATCGGCGTCTCGCAGGGTGCCGAGTGGGCGCTCACCAACCCCACCCATGTGTACCAGAACAGCTGGTTCCACTACGCCAAGGTATACGCGGCGCTGGCCGGTTGCTGGGGCTTCATTGCCATTAAGTACCAGTGGGGCAAGATTGGCAAGGCGCATTGGTTCCGCGCATGGCCGTTTGTGATCGTCGCCATCAACATCATGATCGCCGTCGTGTCCGACTTCGAGAGCGCCTATCACTTCTTTGTCCTGGGCCAGTCCACCTGGGTCACCTCCGAGGGCGCCACGCAGCTGGCCGGCTGGAACAACGTGTTCAACGGCATCGCCGGTATCATCAACATATTCTGCATGACCGGTTGGTGGAGCGTCTACGCCTCCGAGGACCAGACCGACATGCTGTGGCCCGATATGACCTGGGTCTACATCATCGCCTACGATATCTGGAACTTCTGCTACACCTACAACTGCCTGCCCACCCACTCCTGGTTCTGCGGCTTTGCGCTGCTGCTGGCGCCCACCGTCGCCGCCTTTATCTGGAACAAGGGCGGCTGGATCCAGAACCGCGCCTTTACGCTGGCCATTTGGTGCATGTTTGCCCAGGTGTTCCCGTACTTCCAGGAGGAGTCCATCTTTGTGACCCACTCCACGCTCGACCCCGGCGCCGCTACCGCGGTCTCGATCGCCGCACTGGTCGCCAACGTCGCCGCGATCATCTACATCGCCTACCGCGCCAAGAAGCTCGGTCGCAATCCCTACAAGCAGGATGTCTTTGAGGGCACCAGCGATTGGGAGAAGGCTACCGCTCGCCGCGCCAAGGTTGATTACGCTCACGCCGAGTAACGCGCCTGACGCAAACGCCGCTTGAATGTGAAGCCGCCTGGCCGACTCCGCGCAATGCAACGTATTGCATGCCCCCGGAAAGCGATTTGTCCGCTTTCCGGGGGCTTTTTGTTGTTACGCGCATCCACGCATATATTCAAAACCTCTCGCACAGATAAAATCAGATTTCCAATCGCCTGACAGCTCTATATGACTCTGTTTTTGGGTACAGTGTTGTCCCGATATTGAGCTTGGGGGATATATGAAAGATGAGACGATGGGCCAAGAGGATGCGGCCCAAGATGCAGAAGCTTGCGCTGAGGCCTTGGAGAGCTTAGACCGGATTTCACTCGATGAGATTGCGTTTGACGATTCGGGCGTTGATGTGCAGGATGAGCCGGAAACCGAGGCGCAATCCGATGATCAGGATGCAGGCGACGTTGAGCCTGCCGAGGATGAGGCAGATCACGAAGACACCGAAAGCGAGGCCGGCAACCAGCCCGAATCCGACACGGGCGAGGAAACCGTCTTGCTCGACAGCTTACCGGCCGAGGATTCGCTGACCCGCGAGCTTCCTGGCCTGGGTTCCGCACCAGCCGTGGACGAGACCATCGCCATGGGCGATATTCCCCTACCATCCGTTCCCTCGGCACGCGAGGCCGAGGTTCGCCATCGCAAGATGTCGCCCAAGCGCCGCAATCTGATGGTCGCCGGTGTCGTGGCCGTCGCGCTCGTCGCCGGCGGTGCAGGCTATGCTGCCTGGAACGGATATCAGCGAGAGCAGGCTGCCGCTGTCGCCGCCAATGCCCACACGATGATGTCGGTGCAGATTGGCGTGCATGCCGCGGGCCTCGACTGTTCCACTGGCTCCAAGATTCCCGTACAGGTGAGCGGTCAGGATTCTGACGGCTCCTCCGTGAGCGAAACGCTCTATGTTGACGAGCACGGCCGCGGCATCAAACTGCTGCCCGGCGATTACACGCTCTCCATCGCCGCCTCCCCCATCGCGGCCGACGGCACCATCTATACCGTCCCGACCACCAAGACGCAGGTCACCGTTAAGAGCGATGGACAGGATTTAAGTGCCCAGGCTACCTTTAAGTTCAAGGTGCCTTCGGCCGACACGGTGACTGACGACCAGATCGATGCCGCCGCCAAGTATGCCGAGGAGGGCGGTGCGAGCTCCGCCGCGGCTGCCAAAGTGCTCCAGCAGGCAGCAACCGCGCGGCGCGACGCCGCCGTCAATGCCGTGAGCGCGCAAAAGGCACAGGCGTCCCGTGATGCTGACGCTCGCCACAAGGCAACCGACCTCTACCAGCTCGATATTCCCGTCGAGTGGTACGGCAAGGTCGCAACTTGGCAAAACGGAAGCACGCTATGCATCTATCTGAGCGACGACGCCAATACGCCGCTCGTGACGCTCGTCGCGGTGCGCGAGGGCGAGAGCTTTACGCCCGATGAAGGCGATACGGTTTTGGGTGCGGCCAATCTAGGCAACGGTTATACCGTCTACGCCAGCGGCCCCGTCTATCCGTACGTGGTGCCCCAGACCATCAACGGACGGACGCAGAACCCCGTGTCAACCTACCCCATGGACACGGCCATTGAGCTTGTCGAGCTTACGACCGGCAACCGTTATACGTATAGCCAGATCAAGAACGACCTGGTGGGTAAAGACGGCAAGGCCGATGGTGCCACTAAGCTCGAAACCGACTACCTCGCGCAGATCCTGCTGCCGAGTATCAAAGCCCAGGACTAGCCTGGCGCAGCAAGGTGCTCCCCAACCGTGATGAGGGAGCCAGGAGGTCCTGACCCCACAGGTCCATAGATGATTAGGCAAGGAGCCACTTCCATGCGGGCGCAACGTGGACCACACCGTGCTCGCATGAAATATCGGTCTGTTCATCCATGGTAACGATTGCCGACTCGCCAAGATCGAACTGGGCCATCGAGGCATCAAGCGCGGCAATTTCGCGCTCGCGCGTTTTCTCGTTTGCCATATCCGCACTCACCTGAATCAGGCTATAAGCCTGCATGAGAAGTGCGTCCCCAGCCACAAAGTCCACCTCATGGCTTTTGCTCTTCTCTTTGATCAGCAGGCGACAGACCGATCCGATCCCCACCGCGGAAGTCCTTCTTCTTAGCGCGTTGAACACTGCGGTCTCGAGCCTCTGGCCCTGGTCCAATGCCGATGCAGGAGAGAATGCTCCAAACATCGCAGGATCGACAGCGTAGACCTTAGACGCAGACCGCGTATTATTTGCAAGTGAACGTGTGAACTCCGGCACCGAAAACAACAGGTAGGCATCCTCGTAATACTCGAGTAAGTCGCTGAGCGAATTTCGGCTAACGGGTATCTGTCTGCTCTTGAACTCGTTGTACACCTTGTTCACTGACAGTTCTCGTCCAGAAGATGCCATAGACCGCGTCAGGAACAGTGAGGCCAGGCGAGGGTTCTTGACGTCGTAGCGCTCAACGACATCCATGGCGACCGTTCGCGAAGCATATTCCTGTAGCAGCTGAATCGCGTCCGCGGGCGTCTGCTCAAGTGTCGCGATGAATCCCCCTCGTTCAAGATATCCGATCAGATGATGTCGAAGCAACGCTGCATCGCTCGGGGAAGAGGGCGCATCCGGCTCCGGAACGCTCCCCGTCTTATATCGGACGTATTCCGAAAAACTCAATGGAAAAAGCTCTCTTACAAGAGAACGGCCCCTGAACTCACTCTTAAGTTCTGAGGACAGCATCTTAGAAGAAGATCCCGTCACGTAAACGGTCGCTTTCTCCGTATCGACTACACGCCGCAGAAACGCACCCCATTCGGGAATTTCCTGGATCTCGTCAAAGAAAATGTAAGCGCCCTCGGTTCGAGCAGCAGGATACAGCGCATAGAACGTGTCGAGCACGTCCGCCAGCAGCGATGGCTCATACGGGCGCAAGCGCTCATCCTCAAAATTGAAGTAAAGCATCCGGTCAAGCTCGACGCCCCGGCTCTGAAGCCGCCGCATCTCCTGATACAGGCGATACGTCTTTCCACAACGGCGGGCCCCCACAATCACATTTACGATGTTGTCGCGCTTTGGCTCCTGTGGGTTTCCTAGATCAAGGTCTCGCTCAAAGACCTGCGGAACCCCCTGCTGTTCAAAGTCCTTTATTTTCTGGGCGATCAAGTCGTTGAATGCCATGATTCTCCAATCTTGCTCTCTAGCTAATCAAAATTATACTGATTCTTGATTAATTAGAGAGCAAGATTGTGTGTAGCTTGATTAACACTTAAGCAAGTTTTTTCACTGTTATTGCTCCGAAGGATATCGAGTGGCTGAGAGGACAACCGAGCTCGAATGCGACTCCCCGAGCAGTCAATTTGGGACGGGGATATTATGACCACCCTACAAAAGTTAGCGCCAGGGGTCGGCTTCGAACAGCGGCTCGCGCTCGGGGCGGCGATCGCTGTAAGGATCGTAGCCGTCATCGTCCTCGTTCTCGGCACGGATGTAGGGGTCGCACGGCTTGGGCGCCGGTTTCGGCGCGGGCCTTGGTGCAGCGGACGCTATCTCAGCCGCCGGCGCGCTTGTCTTGATCTCGTTTTTCATCTGCATAGCTCCTTGCATCGCATCCGTTCAACATCATCGATTGTCGCACGAAAAAGGGCGGCGGACCCGATTGGATCCGCCGCCCTTGGCGTTTTGCGATGAGGTGCGGTTAAAGCCGGCCCCATAATTTACTCTGCGTCGGGGACCTCGTAGGTGGCCGCCGGCGTGTTGTCGCACACGACGGTAAAGCCGCCGTCCTTGTCGGCATCGACCGTCACCTGATCGCCCTCGCGCACCGTGCCGTCGATGATAGCGGCGGCGATGGCATCCACGACCTCGCGCTGAACCAGACGCTTGAGCGGACGGGCGCCAAAGACCGGGTCCAGGCCGCCCACGGCGAGCATCTGCTTGGCCGCCGGGGTGATGGCAAGCGTCATGCGCTCCTTGGCCAGACGCGCGCGGACGTCGGCGAGCTGGATGTCGACGATCTTCTCGATCTGCGCCATACCGAGCGGATGGAACACCACGATATCGTCGATACGGTTGAGGAACTCGGGGCGGAAGGTCTGAGCCATGGCAGCGTCGACCTGATGGCGCATCTCCTCCTCGTCCTTACCGGACAGATCGGCGATGGCCTTGGAGCCCACGTTGGACGTCATGATGATAATCGTGTTCTTGAAGGACACCTGGCGACCCTGGCCATCGGTCAGACGACCGTCATCAAGCACCTGCAACAGCACGTTAAAGACATCCGGATGAGCCTTCTCCATCTCGTCGAGCAAGATCACAGAGTACGGACGACGGCGCACGGCCTCGGTGAGCTGGCCGCCCTCGTCGTAGCCCACGTACCCCGGGGGCGCACCAATCAGACGCTGGACGCTGAACTTCTCCATATACTCGGACATGTCGATACGCACGAGCGCGCGCTCGTCATCGAACAGGCACTCGGCCAGCGCCTTGGCGAGCTCGGTCTTGCCCACGCCGGTGGGGCCCAGGAAGAAGAAGCTGCCGATGGGCTTGTCCGGATCGGAGAGGCCCGCACGGCTGCGGCGCACGGCCGCGGCAACGGCGGAGACGGCCTCATCCTGACCGATGACGCGCTTATGCAGCTCGCCCTCCAGGCCCTTGAGCTTGTCGAGCTCGCCCTGCATCATCTTGGACACGGGCACGCTGGTCCAGGCGCTCACGACCTCGGCGATCTCATCGGAGGTCACCTGCTCGTTGAGGCCCTCGCCGTCCTGCTGCTTTTGCGCCTCGAGCGCGGCCTCGGAATCCTGAATCTGCTGCTGCAGGCCCGGAATCACGGAGTAGCGCAGCTCGGACGCACGACCCAAATCGCCGTTGCGCGTCGCACGCTCCTCCTCGCTCTTGGCCTCGTCAAGCTGGCTCTTAAGCTCCTGCACGTGGTCAATGGCGTTCTTCTGGTTGAGCCAGCCGGCCTTTTGCACGTTGAGTTTTTCCTGGACCTCGGCAATCTCCTGGCGCAGGGCCTCCAGACGCTCCTTGGAGGCGTCATCGGTCTCTTTCATGAGCGCCTGTTCCTCGATCTGCAGCTGAGTGAGCTGACGCGTGGTGGCGTCGATCTCGACCGGCATGCTGTCGAGTTCCATGCGCAGGCGGCTTGCCGCCTCATCGACCAAATCGATGGCCTTGTCGGGCAGGAAGCGGTCGGCGATGTAGCGATCGGAGAGGTCGGCAGCTGCCACGAGCGCGCTATCGGTGATATGCACACCGTGGAAGATCTCGTACTTCTCCTTCAGACCACGCAGGATCGAAATGGTGTCCTCGACGGTAGGCTCGCTCACCATAACGGTCTGGAAACGACGGGCGAGCGCCGCGTCCTTCTCGATGTACTTGCGGTATTCGTCGAGCGTGGTCGCGCCGATCGCGTGCAGGTCGCCACGGGCGAGCGCCGGCTTGAGGATGTTGCCGGCGTCCATGGAGCCCTCGGTGGCACCCGCGCCCACGATGGTGTGGAGCTCATCGATGAACAGGATGACCTTGCCCTCGGATTTTTGCACTTCTTTGAGCACGGCCTTCAAGCGGTCCTCGAACTCGCCGCGGTACTTGGCGCCGGCGACCAGCGCGCTCATGTCGAGCTCGATGAGGTCGCGGTCGCGCAGGGTGCTCGGCACGTCGCCGGCCACGATACGCTGGGCGATACCTTCGACGATGGCTGTCTTGCCGACGCCCGGCTCACCGATGAGCACGGGGTTGTTCTTGGTGCGACGGGACAGGACCTGGATGGTGCGGCGAATCTCATCGGTACGGCCGATGACCGGGTCGAGCTTGCCGGCGCGGGCCAGATCGCAGATGTTGCGACCGTACTGCTCCAGTGCCTCAAACTGAGTCTTGTCCTCGGCAGACGTCACGCGGTCATCGCCACGCAGCTCCTCGTAGACTTGCTCGATGCGCTCCTTGGTGACGCCGGCGTCGCGCAGCACGCGGCCCGCCTCGCCCTTGTCCTCGGCAAGCGCCATCAGCAGATGCTCAGTCACCACAAAGCTGTCGCCCATCTTGGTGGCCTTCTTCTCGGCCTTTTCGATGACGCGGACGAGCTCGTTGGACAGGCCCATCTGCTGGCCCTCGCCCGAAACCTTGGGCGCGTGGTCGATGGCATCCTGTGTGGAGCGTGCGAGCTGAGCCGGGTCGGCACCGATGCGCTCGATGATCACGGAGATATTGCGCTCGCCGGCACCGAGCAGGGCAGACAGCAGATGAATCGGCTCCACCGCGCCGGCCTGCGCGTCAGCGGCCGTGCTCATGGCGATCTGCAGCGCCTCGCGCGACGTCATTGCTAGCTTATCGATTCTCATGGAATCACCTCTCTTGGGGTGGCCGCCCTACGGGGCGGCTTCACGTTGTTCGAGAAGTATTGTTGCCAGCTTTGTACGATCTTATACACAAATCTAAGTCTCTATATATAAGATTTTCTGAGTGATTGAGAGATAGGGGTAAAGATGTCGGCCCGCCGCCGCACAGGTGCGCTACCGTCTCAATCTGTAACATCTATCGACCGTTTCTGGCTCCAGATGTTACAGATCGAGACGAATTGTTCAGCGGCACCCGTTTGTCTCAATCTGTAACATCTACTCGGCAAATAGAGCTCTATCTGTTACAAATCGAGACGAACAGAAGACACCCGAATCGAAAATCTAAATCTGTAACACCAGGCCCACTTTTAGCGGCCAAGATGTTACAAGTCGAGACAAACCGAGAACCACCACAAAGGTGCCTGTTCCCAATGTGGTGGTTTTCGACAAAAAGAAGCCGCCCCATTAACAGAGGTGGCATCAAGCAAGTCCATTTATTAGCGTCCCTCAAGACCCAACGAAAACGCAGCGATGGAATCGAGAACCGACAATAGCCCGTTCGCACAGATAGAGGCAGAGATTCAAGGTCAGAGTCCGGCTTAAACGGCTTAGCTATCGCACGTCACATTGTTCTCGTCGTCCCCCTATCATATTTATAGTGCTTATAGTGAAAATAGTGAGTTTAGTGAGAAGAGTATCGCTCAAAACTCGTGGACTCAATTATTGACCTCACGCCCAGAATGAGTGGGGCAAATATTTCTATTAGAGGTCAAATCGAAGCCCAATAGGGCCTTTTCGCCCCGTCATTTCGATCGATCGCTTTCTTTTGAAGATTGTCGTAAGCTGGTATCACTTATCTTAATGAATGCATACTATTTGCGAGGTACCCGCCGTGAAACGCTCCACCTATATCGGCCTGCTCGTCTTAGCGTTTGCGATTACCGCAGTCGGCGTAGGAATTATCTATCTCGCATTTCTCCCCGCCTCTGCGACGCAGGCGGCGGTTGAGACCGTAAGCTATCCCATCGAGGTCCTCACCGATATCGTCAAACCCGATTCGGTCACCGTCGATTTTGACGGTACGCCCGCAGCGCTTGGTGTCAGCAACTATCCCCGCATCGAACTTGGGGCCAGACGCTACACCAAAGATGAGCAGCTTATCGGCAAGGCAACCAGTTTACTCAAAGGCAAGACGTTTAAGCGGTGGTACGGCGCCGCAATATATCGAGCCAAGAATGGCCAAATGGTTGGCGGATATTATTCGACCCTTGAGCTCGATGCGGCAAACGGGAGCAAATTGTGCAACGTCTCATACGACCCCGGCTGCGTGGACAATGAAGGACCGGGGGTCTATATCTCGGATGGCGACGTAATCTACGTCATGGAGGGCGACCAGACGGCAGTCGTCGATTTTATGGATCGGTGTACCGAGGATGCCTACGAACAAACCTGCGAGCCCGATCCGCAGACAGCGCGCAACAGTGGCTCGGCACGCACTTGGCTATTTGACGATGAAATAACCTGGACCCCATCGAAATAAGGACCCGCCGGGCAGGCAACTTTGTGATGGTCCCGGTCAATTATTAGCGCCCCTCAAGACCCAACGAGAACGTCGCGGTAGCCCCGGCCACACCTTTCCCTCGGGCGACCCTCGCGAAGCGCGTGAGCACGAGGGAAAGGTGTGGCCGGGGCGTACAGCAGAGTTACTCGGCAGCGGCTTTGAACTTGTTGTAGTTGATCAGGCAGCCGGCCTTGACGATGGCACGCTCCTCTGCCGTCATATCGGCAATGTAGAGCTCAATCTGCTCGACCGCACCGTCGGCGCGCACTACGTAGGCAGCGATGTTCTTTAGATCGCCATCGAGTGCGGCACGGATACCCGGCACAAAGACGTAGTCGCCCACCTCAAAGTTGGGCTCGGCCTCCATCTGGAAGGGCACCATGCCCCAGTTCATCACGTTGGAGCGATAACGCTTGGTGGCGTATTCGTGGACGATGTTGGCCAGACCGCCGATCACGCGCTGACAGCTCGCGGCTTGCTCGCGGGCGGAACCGTCACCGGGCTTCTTGGCATAGAGCATGGAGCCGTACTCGGTCGCCTTGGCATCTGCCGCGACACCCGCGCCGGCCAGCGCCTCAAACACGCCCGCGAGCTCGGCATCGAGCACCGCCAGGTCGCCCGCGGCCTCGCCAGCCACGCGGCGCTTCTCCACGGCGTCGACCTCCTTGGAGCGGCCCACGTAGGCAGGGTCGCGGCGGCTCAGCGTAAACTCGGCCAGGCCCAGCGGGTTGGAGCGGAAGGAGCTCGTCTCGCCCGAGGGAATGAGCTCGTCAGTCGTGGTGACCGGGTCCATAATCTTGGAGCACACCTTGAGCAGGATATCGTCGCCGAGCGGCTCCATCGCGGGCCACGGCTTGATGTTGGGACCCTCGACCAGCTCGTCGGCCGGCTCAGCCTTGCCAAAGCCCCAGTACACGCGCTTCTTGTACGGCGCGTCGTCAAAGGTGTACTCGCAGGCCTCGTCCCAAGTCTCCTCGGGCAGGTCGGTCGCCGGCGTCAGGACGCCGCCGTTGGCAGCCGTCGCCGCAATGGAGCGGGCGTCCATCAGGGCCACGGCGCTCAGCTGACCGTTGCCCGGCTTGGAACCCTCGCGATTGGGGAAGTTGCGCGTGGTGTGGCGGATCGAAAGGCCGTTGTTGGCAGGCGTGTCGCCGGCGCCGAAGCACGGGCCGCAGAATGCCGTGCGCACGATCGCGCCGGCCTCCATAAGGTCGTAGATATAGCCGCGGCGTGTAAGCTCGAGCGCCACGGGCTGGCTCGTGGGATAGACCGACAGCGAGAACTCGCCGCAGCCGGTGTTGGCGCCCTTGAGCACGCGGGCAGCCTGGACCACGGAGTCGTAGTTGCCGCCCGAGCAGCCGGCGATAACGCCCTGCTGCACGTGCAGCTTGCCGTCGACGATCTTGTCGAGCAGGCTAAAGTGCGTCTTGCCCTCGCCGATCTTGGCGGCCTCAAGCTCCACCTCGTGCAGGATGTCCTCGAGGTTCTCGTTGAGCTCGTCAATCTCAAAGCCGTTAGAAGGATGGAACGGCAGCGCGATCATGGGCTTGATACTCGACAGATCGACTTCGACGCAGCCGTCGTAGTAGGCAACATCGGCGGGCTTGAGCTCGCGGTAGTCCTCGCCGCGACCGTGCATGGTCAAAAACGCGTGCGTGTCCTCGTCGGTGGCCCAGATGCTCGACAGGCAGGTGGTCTCGGTGGTCATGACGTCGACGCCGTTGCGGTAGTCGGTCGTCATGCTCGCGATACCGGGGCCCACGAACTCCATAACCTTGTTCTTAACGTAACCCTTGGCAAAGACGGCACGGATGATGGCGAGCGCCACGTCGTGCGGGCCAACGCCGGGGCGCGGGGCGCCCGTGAGGTAGATGGCGACGACGCCGGGATAGGCGACATCGTAGGTGTCGCGCAGCAGCTGCTTTGCCAGCTCGCCACCGCCCTCGCCCACGGCCATGGTGCCCAGAGCGCCGTAACGGGTGTGCGAGTCGGAGCCCAGGATCATCTTGCCACAGCCGGCGAAGTTCTCACGCATAAAGGAGTGGATGACGGCGATGTGCGGCGGGACGAAGATGCCGCCGTACTTCTTGGCCGCGGAAAGGCCAAAGACGTGGTCGTCCTCGTTGATGGTGCCCCCCACGGCACACAGCGAGTTATGGCAGTTGGTGAGCACGTAAGGCAGCGGGAACTGCTCCATGCCCGAAGCGCGCGCCGTCTGGATGATGCCGACAAAGGTGATGTCGTGGCTCGCCATGGCGTCGAAGCGAATCTTGAGCGCCTCGGAGTCGCCGGACGTGTTGTGTGCTTGAAGGATCGAATACGCAATGGTGCCACGCTTGGCATCCTCGGGCGTCTGCTTAATACCGCGCTCGGCAGCCTCGGCCGCAGGCACAACCTCGCTGCCGTTACGCAGGTAGATGCCGTCCTCGTACAGCTTGACCATACTGTCTCCCACTCTGCCCAAAAGATTTGGGCGCATAGCATACATTCGTTCAATATCGTGCCATAGAACGGTTGCAAGTGGGTTACGAATCTGCACGTTCACTTTATCTCGGTAAAGTAAAGGACGTGCCCAGTGTGGGGCCGGCAGATTTGGTGCAAGAGTGTCCCTTTCGACTAGTCATTTAAGAACGTCCCCAATGACTACCCATAACAACGCCGATGTTTTGGCGCGGACAGACACTATGACCCAATCCGAGGGCACTAAAAAGATAGGAGCCCCCGCTCGT
>URLR01000019.1 GCA_900548815.1 uncultured Collinsella sp. | reverse complement strand
CTTCTGCTGGTTGTCGACAAAGCGCTGACGGAACAGACCGTAGTGATAGTTGAGGCCCACGCCATCGCCGGTCAAGCCTAGCGTGGCGATGGAATCCAGGAAGCACGCGGCCAGGCGGCCCAAGCCGCCGTTGCCGAGCGACGGCTCAACCTCGAATTCCTCGATTTTGTTGAGGTCGTGGCCTGCGGCGGTGAGCTGGTCTTTAACCTCGTCGTAGATGCCGAGGTCGATCATGTTGTTGATGAGCAGCTTGCCGATCAAAAATTCGGCGGAAATGTAATAGAGCTTTTTCTTGCCGTTGTTGAGTGGGCAGGCGGCGGAGCGCTCCTGCACGAGTTTGACCAGCAGCTTGTAAATGCGACGGTCGTCGAGCTGCTCGAGCGAGGTGCCAAAAGACTGCTCGGCGAGTTCCATGAGGTTAATTTGGGGCATGTTTTCTCCTGTGATGGGTTGTTTCATGTCTGCAATTCATAAGAAGCCCGCGCGAGGGGATTGGGGTGGCCTCGCGCGGGAAAAGCAAGCGCGTCCGCACGGTGGGGAGGGGTTGGGCGCGGTAGCTCCTATTGAGGAAGCTCGATTTCGGCTTCCGACGGGATGCGGAAGTAGGTCTCGGTCCAGTCGGTGAGTTTGTGCTCGAGCTCGCGGGTGATGGCGCCGTCGAGCATGCGCCAGGTCCAGTTGCCGCCCAGCGTGGCAGGGGTGTTGATGCGCGCCTCGTTGCCCAAGTTGAGCAGGTCCTGCATGGTGTAGATGCACGTGTCGCTCACGCTGGCGGCGATGGTGCGGTTGAGTGCATCTGCCATGGGTTCGCCGGCCTGCTGATGGGTGTACAGGGCTGCCTGCTCGCGCTGACGCGGGGTGGCCGTTCCCTCAAACCAACCGCGCGCCGTCTCGTTGTCGTGGGTGCCCACATAGGCGACGGTGTTGGCGATGTAGTTATGCGGCAGGTAGTACGAGTTGGTACCCTCAAAGGCAAACTGCAGGATCTTCATGCCGGGGAAGCCCGAGTTGTCGCGCATGTCGATGACGCCGGGGGTGAGGAAGCCCAGGTCCTCGGCGATGATGGGCAGCGTGCCGAGCTTTTCCTCGAGCGTCTTGAAGAACTTGAGGCCGGGACCCTGCGTCCACGAACCGTAGGACGAATCGGGCGAGGAGAACGGCACCTCCCAATAGGCCTCGAAGCCGCGGAAGTGATCCAGGCGGATGACGTCGTACATGTCGAGGGCGGCGCGAATGCGGCCCTCCCACCAGGAGAAGCCGTCGGACTCCATGGCGTCCCAGTCGTAGATGGGGTTGCCCCAGTACTGGCCGGTGGCCGAGAACTGGTCGGGCGGCGTGCCGGCGACGCTCACGGGATTGCCGGCGGCGTCGATCTTAAAGAGCTCAGGCGTCGCCCACATCTCGACGGAGTCACGCGAGACATAGATGGGCAGGTCGCCGATGATGAGAATGTCGCGCTCGTTGGCATAGGCCTTGAGGCGGCTCCACTGGCGATCGAAGAAGTACTGCGTCATCTGGTGGTAGAGCATACGCGCCGGATGGTCGGCGCAGACCTTGGCGGAAGCCTCGCCGCGGGTACGGAGCTCCGCGGGCCACTCCCAAAACGCCTTGAGACCGCACTCCTCTTTGACGGTCATGAACTCACAGTAGGGGATGAGCCAGTCCTCGTTGGCCTGGATAAAGTCATCGAAATCGGCTGGCTTGTCGGCGGCAAAGCGCTCAGCGGCGCGGTCGAGAATCTGACGGCGGCCGCCAAAGATAGCACCGTAGTCGACATTGCTGGGGTCGGATCCCAGATACACGCCGTCGATATCGCGCTGCTCCAGATACCCTGCCTCGATAAGCTCGGCAAAGTCGATAAAGTTGGGGTTGCCTGCGCGGGCCGAGAACGACTGATAGGGCGAATCGCCATAGCTGGTCGTCGTAAGGGGCAGAATCTGCCAGTAATGTTGTTTGCACGAGGCGAGAAAATCGACGAAGTCGTAGGCATTCCAGCCAAAGCCGCCGATTCCGTATGGTCCGGGCAGAGATGAGACGGGCATGAGGACGCCGCTTGCACGCTCCATGAATGCGCTCACCAACCTTCTTGTTGTGGGGTCGGCCTGCCGATGGGTGTGCAGTCCGCCTCCGATGTTCTGATTCGATACGCCTATTGTAAAACATGTTGTTTAAACATGTACAGGCAAGATAAAAAAGTTGGTCGATTTTCGGCGAATGGTTACATGCCATGAAAAAGCCCCGACCTCACAACGTGAGATCGGGGCAAGAGCGGTATGTAGGTTTTTGCTACTCGGCGTCGGCGAAGCCGTTGGGGTTGTGGCTCTGCCAGTTCCAGCTATCGCGGCACATGTCTGCGATGTCGTACTGGGCCTTCCAGCCCATCATGCGCTCGGCCTTGGAGGCATCGCACCAGTTGGCAGCGATGTCGCCGGCGCGGCGCTCGCGGATCACGTAGGGCAGCTCCTTGCCACAAGCCTTGGAGAAGGCGGCGACGACCTCGAGTACCGAGGTGCCGGTGCCGGTGCCCAAGTTAAAGATCTCGACGCCGGTCTTGCCGTTCATCCAGTTAAGGGCGGCAACGTGACCAGAGGCCAGATCGCACACGTGGATGTAGTCGCGCACGCCGGTGCCGTCGGGGGTGGGGTAGTCGTTGCCAAAGACCTGAACGGCCTCGAGCTTGCCCACGGCGACCTGGGCGACATAGGGCACCAGGTTGTTGGGGATGCCCTTGGGGTCCTCGCCGATCAGGCCCGACGGATGGGCGCCGATGGGGTTGAAGTAACGGAGCAGCACGACGTCCCACTCGGGGTCGGCGGTGTGGACGTCCATAAGGATCTGCTCGATCATCCACTTGGTCCAACCATAGGGGTTGGTCGCGGGCTTCTTAGGATCCTCCTCGGTGACGGGCGGGTTGTCCGGGTCGCCGTAGACGGTCGAGGAGCTCGAGAAGATGATGGACTTGCAGCCATGGTTGCGCATGACGTCGATGAGCACCAGGGTGTTCTCGATGTTGTTGTGATAGTATTCGACGGGCTTGCTCACCGACTCGCCGACGGCCTTGAAGCCGGCAAAGTGGATGACGCGGTCGATCTGATGGGTATCGAAGATCTTGTTCATCGCATCGCGGTCGAGTACGTTGGCCTCGTAGAAGGTGAGGTTCTTGGCGGCCTCGTCGCCCACGATGGTCTTGACACGGTCGACGGCGACGGCACTGGAGTTGGAGAGATCATCGACGATGACGACCTGGTAGCCACCCTCGAGCAGCTGAACGACGGTGTGCGAGCCGATAAAGCCGGCGCCACCGGTAACGAGGACACAGGTGTCTTTGGGGTCGAGTGCTTTGGACATGTAGTCTCCTATCGAATCAGGAACACTTCTAGAGGGGAGTATAGCGCAGGCAGGGACGCCCAAATCGCGCGCCGTAGGAAAAGCAGAGGATTATGTTAACGTACTCATAACAGAGCTTGCGCACGCATACCTGATCTTTGACGCTTGCTTACGAGCCGCTGACCTTGCAGTTTCCTGCCGTTCGTGGAAATCGTTGGGACGCGCCATATGTACGCTAATATGTATGAGTTGAGCGACATATAAATAAGCATGTAACGGAGTACATATGTCACCAAACAGCGATTCCATCCTTTCCCAGGAGCTCTCGCGCCGCACTGCCCTCAAGGCCCTGTTCGGCGCCGCTTCTGCGGCAGTTCTTTTTGGCCTGCCCGCTCGCGCCCATGCGGCGGAGGCTTCCAAAGAAACCACCGATAAACTGAATGCCGCCCAGGCCCAGCTCGACGAGGTTCAGGCCCAGCTCGACAGCATCGCAAATGAGTATGCGGCGCTGGCCAACAAGAATGCCCAGACCCTCAACGACATCGAGAATGTCCAGGGCAAGATTGACGACACGCAGGCCCAGATCGATGAAAAGAAGGCCGAGCTCAAGAAGAAGCGCAACGACCTTTCCGATCGCGTGGCCGCCAGCTACAAGTCCGGCGGCACGAACATCCTGTCGCTGCTGCTGGCCTCTGGCTCGTTTGAGGAACTCGTCGCCAACGCGCATTACGTTGAGAAGATCAACAAGAGCGACCGCGACGCCATCGAGGACATTCAGACCATCCAGGAAGAGCTCGATGCGCAAAAGACCGAGCTCGAGTCGCAGAAGGCCGACTTAGAGAAGCTCAAGGACCAGCAGACTGCCCAGATGCAGGACATGCAGGCCAAGCAGCAGGAAGTCCAGACGGTTCTGAACGGCCTCTCTGACGATGTCAAGGAGCTCATGGCTCAGCGTGATTCCGAGATTCTCGCTGCCGCCCAGGCCGAGGAGGCCGCTAGGAAGGCCGCCGCTGCCGCGGCCGCCGCGAACAAGAACAATTCCTACTCGGGTGGTTCGAGCTCGGGTGGCGGATCGTATGCGCCCGGAACTCCGCAGCAGAATGCCGGCTCGGGCAAGCAGCAGGCTGTCGTCAACGCGTGCTACTCCACGCCTTCGCCGGGTCAGAACTGGTGCGCGGCGTGGGTCACCAATGTCTTCCGTAACGCCGGCGTTGGCTACTTTGGAGGCAATGCGTGCGACATGTTTAACGCCTGGTGCTATAGCTCCGACCGCTCGGCGCTGCAGGTGGGCATGATTGTTGCCGACTCATCGCATAGCGGTACCGGCATGCCGGGCCTGATCTATGGTCACGTGGGCATCTACGTTGGCGGCGGCATCGTTATGAGTAACGAGGGCGCCATCACGTCGAGGTCGCTTGACTCGTTCATTGGGTTCTACGGCACTGGCTCTGGCGTGCGCTGGGGCTGGCTTGGCGGTATTGCGCTGTCGTAACGATAAGTTGGGCCGGGACAGTCCGAGAGGCATAAGGTTGCCTGCTCGGACAGTCCTGCTCGCACGGAGAGCACATTAAGTGCTCTCCGGCTCGTGCGGAACTCGCGATCAACCTTATGCCTCTCGGACTGTCCCGGCCCTCTCGGGTCCTGAGCGCGACACACCGGACTGGGTTATCTGAATAAATATGGTGAAGGCCCCTTTCGGGGCCTTCTTTGTTAGAGGAATTCTCCGATTCGGTGGATTTCGGGTTGTAGGTCTACTCCGAATTGGTCTTTGACGGTTGCTTGGATGTCGCGGATGAGTTCGTCGACGTCGGCTGCGGTGGCGTGGTCGGCGTTGACGATGAAGCCGCAGTGCTTCTCGCTCACCTGCGCGCCGCCAACGGCGTGTCCTCGCAGGCCGGCGTCCATGATGAGCTTGCCGGCAAAGTAGCCCTCGGGGCGCTTGAAAGTGGAGCCGGCACTCGGCATGTCGAGCGGCTGCTTGTCCTCGCGGCGCTGGCGGTAGTCGTCCATGTCGGCCTTGATCATCGCGGCGTTGCCCGGAGCGAGATTGAAGGTGGCCGAAAGCACGATGAAGCCGTCGTCGGCAATGCGGCTCTTGCGATAGCCCAGGTTGAGCTCGTCGACATCGAACTCGATGATATTGCCGCTGCCGCGGGTGCCGTCGTCGAGCTGGCGAGCGGGTTTGTAGACACGCACGGACTCCAGCACATCGGCCATGCAGGCACCGTAGGCACCGGCGTTCATGTAGCAGGCGCCGCCGACCGATCCGGGGATGCCCGAGATGGGCTCCATGCCGGTGAGACAGGCCTCGGCTGCCGCGGCTGCGACATCGGAAAGCAGCGCGCCGGCTGCCGCCGTGACGTGCGTGCTGTCGATCGTAATGTCGGAGAGGCCTTCGCCCAGCGCCACGACGACGCCGCGGATGCCCTTGTCGCCGACGAGTAGGTCGGAGCCGTTGCCCACGATGGTGAGGGGCAGATCGCAGCGATAGCAGGTATCGAGCGTGGCGACGAGGCCCTGCTCGGTATCGGGCGTGACAAAGACGTCGGCCGGGCCGCCGATCTTAAACGTGGTGTGCTCGCGCATGGGCTCGCTCATCAGTACGTTGTCCTCGCCGGCAACGCCAGCAAGCGCGCACAGCAGGTCCTCGTTAAAAAAGTCGTTCTCGTGCATACGAATATCCGCCTTTTGGTGGTCGTTGTCATCAATCGATTGCAATATACCCCACCCGGACGGATTTGGTGCGCTGGCGGCGATAAAACAGCCGTCTACCGGATTGGTAAAGTGTTTATCACCGAGGTAGAGGGGTAGTCGCTATACTTTCAAGAGATTGCGCGTAAACCCGGAAGGAGCGAGATGGCCAACAAAGTCACCCTCAAGCAGATCGCCCAGGAGGTGGGGCTTTCCCCCTCGTCGGTCTCGCTTGTGCTCAATAATCGGCCCTGTCGCATCTCGGAAGAAAACCGCAAGCTCATCAAAGAGGTCGCGGCGCGCAACCACTATGTTCCCAACCAGATCGCACGCAGCCTGGTCATGCGCGAGTCGCGCACCCTGGGCCTTATCGTCCCTAACATCGAGAGCCGCTTTTTTGCCTCGCTCGCCGGTAGCCTGGAAAAGCGCTGCCGCGAGGACGGCTATGCGCTCTTCATTACCAGCTCGGGCGGAAGCGCCGATGACGATCTGGAGCTGCTGCGCCAGCTGGTGACGCGCGGCGTTGATGGCGTCTTCCTGGTCGTAGGCGACGAGTTCTCCGACGACCGCGCCCTGCGCGAAGAAGTCAGCCACCTGCCTATCCCTGCCGTGATGGTCGACCGTGCCATTGAGGGGCTCGAGTGCGACAAGGTGATGTTCGACCACGAGATGGGTGGCTACATGGCCACTCGCTATCTGATCGAGCAGGGCCACCGTCGCATTGCCTGCTTGGTTAACGCGCGCCGTTCCAATACGGGGCGTAAGCGACTTGCCGGCTATGAGCGCGCGCTGCGCGAGGTTGGCCTGCCTATCGACGCACGTTTGGAGTTTGAGAGCGAGTACTACATTCCGAGTGCCTACGAGGCCTCGGAGGCGGTGCTCGCAACTGATGCCACCGCTGTGTTCGCAAGTTCGGATAACATCGCCCTCGGTCTGCTCAAGCGCTTGCACGAGATGGGGAAGAGCATCCCGGGCGATATCTCGGTGGTGAGCTATGACAACTCGGCGGCCGACGTTCTCTTTGAGCCGGCGCTGACCGCCATTGAGCAGGATCCTGGTGTCCTTGCGGAGCATGCTTTTGGCTGCATGTCCAAGCGTCTTGCCGGTAGGGGCGGCAGGCGTGCCGAAGAGGTCGTCCTGGAGCCGGCGCTTATCGTTAAGGGCAGCGTGCTCGAACTTACCGAATGTAGCTAAGCGTACTTGTTTGTTTGCATAGATTGCATGCGGAGTGTCCGCTATTTGCCGGCGGGGCCGGGGTGCCTGCCTTGTTTTGAGAAGTTCGCGGAACCCACTTCTCAAAACAAGGCAGGCACCCCGGCCCTCGTCCGTGAACTCTTCCGCTGGGCGAGCTATAGACGCCGCGCACCGATGCGGTAAAGCGGTGGCTTGAAATTGGTGCTATATTCGGCTTGAGTTGTTTAATGCTAGTACGGGAGGCTGATATGGGGCTGTTCAAGAAGAAAAACCCGCAGGATGCCTTTGATCCCGATGTGTTTACCATCACGGATACGATTTTGGACCCGCCGCGGTTTACATTTTTGCCGGCCATCTACCAGGATGCCACGCGCCGCAAGTGGGCCGTGCATCAGCGCGGCGGCGAGCCGAAGATTTTTGACTATGCGGACGTGCTGCAGTGCGAGATTGCCGAGACCGGAAATCCCGAGGATGTGCCGGAGCTCAGCAAACGCGAACTGGCTCAGCAGATTTTGATTAATCCAGCTCAGGCTACCAAAAACAACGCTGCCAAGCGTAATATGTGCCTTGGTATGGGTGTCATCGTTGTCGTGCAAACCGGCAAGGATGAGATTTCGAAGCTTGAGATTCCGGTGACCGCGGGCGAAGTCAAGCGAGACTCCGGCCTATATCGGTCGTATCGGAACGTTGCGGAGCAGATCAAAGAAGCCTTCGACGCCATGGGGCGTCCGGAGCAATGATTCCTGCAGCATCAAGCGGTTGAGGAGTCTTGCCCATGTCGAGTGAACCATATGCGATTCCGCCCAAAGATCGCGCCTTTGAGGGTATTCTTTGGTATATCAAACATTATGACCTGCAGAGTGGCGACCGGCTGCCCGCCGAGCGTGTGCTCTGTGAAGAGCTGGGCGTGTCGCGCACGGCGTTGCGTGCTGCGATCACGCGCCTTATTTCGTGCGGAACTTTGGAAAGCCGCCGCGGTTCGGGCACCTATGTGTGTCCTCCCAAACCGCTGAACATCTTTCAGGAAACATGGAACTATACGCAGGCGGTGGAGAGGGTTGGCTCAAAGTCGACCGCGCGCCTGGTTTGGTCCAAGGTCGTGTATGCCGATATCGATCTTGCCCAAAAAGCCCAGATCGACCTGGGCATGCCGCTCTTCTGCATTCGGCGCGTGCGTGTGGTCAACGGTTCCCCGGCATCGATCGAGACGGCTTACGTCAATCTGTCTTTGTGCCCCTCGCTTCCCGATCACGATTTTGAGCAGGAAAGCCTCTACGACGTTTTGCTCAAGGAGGGGAATGTCCATGTGACGCACGGCAAGGAGCATATTTCCATCAGCCGTCTGAACGCCGACGAGGCCAAGTTGCTGAATGCTCAGGAGGGCACGCCGGTGTTTTACAAGGCTTCGCACGAGCGCGACGAGACCGATGGCTTTGTCGAGTATTGCAAGTCCGTGATTCTGCCGACCAAGTATCGTTTTGCCGATAACGGCGAGGCAGACGGCGTTGCGACGAAGGTGGGTGTCGAATGGCTGATGCAGTAGAAGACTTGCCGGTTTACAAACAAATTCGCCGCTGCATTGCGGAGCGAATCGAGCGCGGCGACTACCCGACGGGCTCGATGATTCCGTCCGAAAACGAGCTGGCCGAGGAGTTTGGCACGACACGCCTGACAATCCGAAGCGCCATGGACGAGCTGGTCAAAAGTGGCCAGATTCGTCGCGTGCAGGGCAAAGGCGCCTTTGTGGGACACAAGTGGTTTGACGAGCACGAACGCAAGGGCGGCTTCCGCCAGTCGGTTTTGGCATCGGGCGCGACGCCGTCGGTGCGCATCCTGGCGCGCTCCAAACGCTACGCCGGCCCGTATTATGCCGACTTGTTTGGCATCGCCGAGGACGATCTGCTTTACTCGGTGCGCCGCCTCAACTGCATCGATGGTGAGCCCGTATCGATCGAGATGACACTGATTCCGTGCCTGCTGTTTCCGGGCATCGAAGACGTGGACATTTCGGTCTTCAGCCTGTTCGAGACCTACGATATGTTGGGACGCAAGCCAGATCAGTCGGTAGAGAAACTCGATATCGAGGCGCTGGGCGCACGCGATGCGAGTTTGCTCAATCTTGAGCCGGGCGATCTGGCGCTCGTGCTGGAAGGCCTGACCTATGACTCGAGTGGGCAGGCAATCGAGCATGCCAAGTCTTTTACCCGCGGCGACGCCGGCGGATATACCTACAACTATTAGCGTCTAGAGCGTCCCTGCGCATGGCGGGGGCGCTCGTTTTTACGGATATATGTCGCTTGACCGATGAGCGGCAAAAACTGACCGTCTACCGAGAGGGGAGGATGAAATCATAAAATCGGTATTAAAAACGGCTAACCTGTAATCGTTCACTGGTATTAAGAACCTTTGAATTGTTGAGCTTGGGGCCAAGATGTCCACAAGGTTAAGCGGTGCGACGGGGCGGCAAGCCCGTTCATTCCGTGCGACAATTCAAACTGCTCGTGAAAGGAGCGGGAATGAAGGAGACCGAGAAGATCGAGATCATGCACTTCGACCAGGAGGGCTACCTCGAGGACGGCAGGAACGTCTACGAGGCCGGCAAGAAGATGACCGCCCTGGCCGACCGCGTGCACGAGGAGGGCTACGACGCCGTCTTCCTGATGGGCGTCGGCGGCACCTGGGACGAGTTCATGCAGCTCGAGTACCTCATGAACAAGTTCGGCGACCGCGACCTCGAGGTCTACCTGATCCACGCCGCCGAGTGGAACGTCATGGGCCACAAGCGCATGACCGACAGGTCCGTCGTGCTGACCGCCTCCGAGTCCGGCACCACCCCCGAGGTGCTCGAGGCCGTCGGCAAGATGAGGGAGATGGGCGTGCGCGTCTTCGCCATGACCAACCCCGAGGGCAAGATCGGCCAGGCCGTGGGCGCCGAGAACTGCGTCATGATGGCCTCCGACCACGGCGCCGGCGGCTGCGAGAAGGGCTACTACCTCGCCGACTGCTTCGGCCTGCGCCTGCTCAACCGCCGCGGCTGCTTCCCCAAGTTCGACCTGTTCATCGAGCAGACGAAGGACGTCTGGAAGGACATGCTCGACATCCGCAAGCGCTTCGAGCCGCGCGCCGAGGAGCTCGCCAGGAAGTACGCGCTGGCCGACTACACCATGTTCATCGGCTCGGGCGCGCTGTGGGGCGAGACCATCCTGTACTCCATGTGCCTGCTCGAGGAGATGCAGTGGAAGCGCATCCGCCACATCACCTCGCACGACTTCTTCCACGGCACGCTCGAGCTGCTCGAGCCCGGCGTCCCGGTGTTCCTGTTCATGGGAGAGGACGAGTGCCGCGCCCTCGACGAGCGCGTCCGCGCCTTCCTCACCAGCGGCGTGACCGGCGACGAGGACTACGTCATCATCGACACCGCCGAGTACGCGATCCCGGGCCTGGACGACGACTTCCGCGTCATCGTGTCGCCGTGGATCCTGTCCGTGCTGACCACCGACCGCCTCGCGCGCAACTACGAGCTGGTCACCAAGCACAACCTCAAGTACCGCCGCTACTACCACCAGTTCGACTACTAATTTCATTTGGGGGAAACCGCAATGAGGCAATATATCTTTGCCAGCCACGCGCATTTTGCGACCGGCATCAAGGAGAGCACCGAGCTGCTCTCGGGCGCGCGCGATAACGTCCACGACCTGTCGATGTTTGTCGACGGCCGCACCGACGTCGCCGAGGAGGCCGCCAAGCTCCTGGCGACCTTCGACCCCGCCGACGACGTAATCGTGTGCACCGACCTGTTTGGCGGCAGCGTCAACAACGAGTTCACCAAGATCGTCCAGACGCGCCCCAACACCTACCTGGTTGCCAACATGAATCTGCCGCTGCTGATCCAGCTGCTCTTTTCGGACCAGGAGGCTCCCGCCGATCAGGTTATCCGCGAGATCCTCGCGGCTGACGACACGCGCGTCAAGTTTGTCAACGACCTGCTGACCGATGCGGATGACGAGGAAGAGTTCTAGTCACCGCCTGCTATTAATGGGGCCGGGTTTCCGGCATGAGACCTTTGGGGGTCAATCATGATTCAACTGCTTCGCGTCGACCATCGTCTGCTTCATGGCCAGGTGGCCGTCTCTTGGGTCCAGGGCTTGGGCTCTGACTGCATCTTCTGCGTTGGCGACAAGGTTGCCAACGATCCCGTCTGGAAGACTACGCTCAAGATGGGAAAGCCGGCCAACGTCAAGCTCGTCATCAAGGACATGGAGCACGCCATCGAGGCCATCAACTCCGGTGTTACCGATAAGTACAAGATGATCATCTGCGTCGCCAGCATCGCCGAGGCCAAGCAGCTTGTCGACGGCTGCCCGCAGATCACCTCCATCAACCTGGGCAACACCAAGTCCAAGGACGAGCAGCGTCCCGATGCCCGTAAGATCTCCCGCCAGATCTTTGTGACTGCTGCCGAGGAAGAGGACATTCGTGAGCTCGTCGGCCGCGGTGTCGAGGTCGAGATTCGCGCTCTGGCCGACGACCCCAAGGTCGATGCCCTAAGCGCCCTCTAATTGAGAACCACGGGCGGCGCGCACGGCGCCGCCCCTATTCGTGGGCGTACCGGATAAACGCTTTACCCGTTACCCCCATCTACCGTTCACCGGGAGTACACGCCCGTTGAGCGATTGGTATTAAATAGTTTTCTCATGACTATATAATTGGTATCAAATCATTTGCACCGGTTTAGGTGTTAACAGCACACCGGTACAAGCTGGATCTGTCTAGGCGATTGTCGGCATGGAAAAGGGCGCGCCGACAAGTCGGGAATCGCCGCGCGGATCCAAGAGGGATCAAAGGGAGGAACAATGCTTGTTCAAGCGATCCTCATCGGACTTATCGCTGCCTTCGGTAAGCTCGATTATCAGCTCGGTACGCTCTATGCGTTCCGCCCGATCGTTCTGTGCCCGCTCGTCGGCATAGTCCTCGGGGACCTGCAGTCCGGCCTCGCCATCGGTGCGAGCCTCGAGCTGCTCTTCATGGGTTCTATCTCCATCGGCGCTTACGTGCCGCCCGATGAGACGATTGGCGGTGTGCTCGCCTGCGCCTTCGCTATTCAGCTGGGCCAGAGCACCGAGGCCGCTATCGCGCTCGCGATGCCCATCGCCACTCTGTGCCTGGCCATTAAGAACGTCGTCAACGCCGGTATGCCCCTTCTGGTCGACCGTGCCGACGTCTTTGCCAGCAAGGGTAACCTCAAGGGTATCTACGCTATGCACTGGATTATCGGTCTCGTGATTGTCGTCCTGGCCTTTATCCTGTGCTCGGTCTCCTTCTATCTGGGTGCCGACGCTGTTCAGGGCCTGCTCGACTTCATCCCGACGTTCGTCCTCGATGGCTTTGGCGTCGCAGCCAACATCCTGCCTGCCATGGGCTTCGCCATGCTCGGCCGTCTGGTGCTTACCAAGCAGCTCGTGCCGTTCTACTTCCTGGGCTTCCTGCTGTGCTCCTATGCCAACGTGCCCGTCCTCGGCGTCGCCCTGATCGCAATCATCATCGGCATCGACAAGTACGACCTGCTGGGCCTTGGTGGCGCCCAGTCCCAGCTTTCTGTGGAAGGGGATGAGGACGATGACTTCTAATTCCGAGAACCAGATTACTCGCTCCGACCTCATTAAGAGCGCCGTGAACACCGGCGCCCTGGGCATGGAATTCTCCTGGACCTACTACAAGCAGATGAACATTGCCTTCTGCCTGATGGTCGCCAACATGCTCAAGAAGATCTATGCCGGCCGTCCCGATGATTACGCCGAGGCCCTGCATCGTCACAGCGCATTCTTCAACATCACCCCGCAGCTCGCTCCCTTCGTGGGTGGCATCGCGATGGCCATGGAAGAAAAGGTCGCTCGCGGCGAGGTTGAGCCCGAGAGCGTCAACGACATCAAGGCCGCCCTCATGGGTCCGCTTTCCGGCCTGGGTGACTCCTTCTTCCTGTCCACCCTGCGCGTCGTCGCCGCTGCCGTGGGCATCAGCCTGTGCCAGGCCGGCAACGTCTTTGGCCCCATCGCCTTCCTGCTCGTCTACAACATCCCGGCGTTCCTGATTCGTATCTTTGGCGCTATCAAGGGTTATGAGCTAGGCATTGGCTTCCTCGACGAGGCTCAGAAGACCGGCCTGATGCAAAAGATCATGGCCTGCGTCGGCATTGTCGGCGTTATGGTCGTCGGCGCCATGAGCAAGGACATGTTCTGGGCTTCGTTGCCCATCGCCATCGGTCAGGGCGACTCCGCCCAGACTCTCCAGGACATCCTGGACGGCATCATGCCCGGTATGCTCGGTATGGCCGCCTTCTGGCTCTACTACTGGCTGCTCTCCAAGAAGATCAACCCGATGGTCCTGATCCTCTGCACCATGGTCGTGGGCATCATCGGCGCTTACTTTGGCGTGCTTGCCTAATATGTTCGAATCGCGCTTCCATCGCGTCTAACGGTTGCGTCGATCTTTGGGGGGCTTGTCGCATCTGCGGCGGCCCCCTGTTTTTTAAAACTCCGTACGAAAGGGGAGGGCTATGGTCGTACCCGAGCTTTCGCTCATGAACATCAACCATCGTTACTACAGCATCGAGACGTTTTTTAAGGCTGCAGGTGAGGCCGGCTATCGCAATATCGAGCTGTGGACCGGCTCGATGCACCTGTATGTGGATTGCCATGAGCACGATTCGGTGGATAAGATTCGCGATCTTGCCGCCCAATACGGTATCAAGATCGTGTGCGTGTGCCCCGAGCAGAACAACCCCAAGCCGTGGAACGTCGCGGTGCGCGGTGAGGCGGGCCAAAAACGCATCCTCTCGTACTTTAAGAATGTGATCGACGTTGCCGTTGAGTTGGGCGTGCCGCAGATTCTGGTGACGAGTGGTTGGGCCTATCTGGACGAGCCGGCTGAGGACGCCTGGGCCCGCAGCGTTGCCATGCTGCGCTCGGTGTGCGACTACGCCGATACGCGCGGTATTCGCGTCGCGCTCGAGGCCCTGCAGCCGTCGGAGTCCGTGTTGGTCAACACCGCACAGGATGTCGCGCGCATCCTCGAGGCGGTCGATCGTCCCAACCTGAAGGCCTGTATCGACTTTGGCGCCATGGAAGTTGCCGGCGACACGATCGACGGCTACTTTGAGGTTTTGGGCGACAAGATCGTTCACACCCACTTTGTAGATGTGGGCGGCGGCACGACGCATCTTGCCTGGGGCGACGGCGAGCGTGATATGCGTGCCGACCTCGAGGCACTCATGCGCCACGGCTATACGGGCTATGTCTCGGCCGAGACGTGTGATGGCCGCTACTATCAGGATCCGTCCAAGGCGACGACTCAGGTTATCGAGATGTATCGCCGTGTGACAGCGGAGATGGAAGCCGAATAACTAAACTGCGCGGTTGCGCCGGAAACGCTTGGGCGGGTCTGGCGCAACGCTTTTATAGCTGGCGAGTTGTGGGGAACCCGTTGGCAGTAGCGCTCGAAATAGACAACTATTGGCGTTGTAATACCACTCGGGCGAGGAAACCGACCGTTCGCCGCAAATCTCCGTGAGTTTGGATTGGTATTAAATAACAAGCAATCGTATGGCTATAATTGGTATCAGCAAGAAGCGCGATGTATAGAATTGCGCACATGTGATGGGAGGACACACATGAAGGAGACCGAGAAGATCGAGATCATGCACTTCGACCAGGAGGGCTACCTCGAGGACGGCAGGAACGTCTACGAGGCCGGCAAGAAGATGACCGCCCTGGCCGACCGCGTGCACGAGGAGGGCTACGACGCCGTCTTCCTGATGGGCGTCGGCGGCACCTGGGACGAGTTCATGCAGCTCGAGTACCTCATGAACAAGTTCGGCGACCGCGACCTCGAGGTCTACCTGATCCACGCCGCCGAGTGGAACGTCATGGGCCACAAGCGCATGACCGACAGGTCCGTCGTGCTGACCGCCTCCGAGTCCGGCACCACCCCCGAGGTGCTCGAGGCCGTCGGCAAGATGAGGGAGATGGGCGTGCGCGTCTTCGCCATGACCAACCCCGAGGGCAAGATCGGCCAGGCCGTGGGCGCCGAGAACTGCGTCATGATGGCCTCCGACCACGGCGCCGGCGGCTGCGAGAAGGGCTACTACCTCGCCGACTGCTTCGGCCTGCGCCTGCTCAACCGCCGCGGCTGCTTCCCCAAGTTCGACCTGTTCATCGAGCAGACGAAGGACGTCTGGAAGGACATGCTCGACATCCGCAAGCGCTTCGAGCCGCGCGCCGAGGAGCTCGCCAGGAAGTACGCGCTGGCCGACTACACCATGTTCATCGGCTCGGGCGCGCTGTGGGGCGAGACCATCCTGTACTCCATGTGCCTGCTCGAGGAGATGCAGTGGAAGCGCATCCGCCACATCACCTCGCACGACTTCTTCCACGGCACGCTCGAGCTGCTCGAGCCCGGCGTCCCGGTGTTCCTGTTCATGGGAGAGGACGAGTGCCGCGCCCTCGACGAGCGCGTCCGCGCCTTCCTCACCAGCGGCGTGACCGGCGACGAGGACTACGTCATCATCGACACCGCCGAGTACGCGATCCCGGGCCTGGACGACGACTTCCGCGTCATCGTGTCGCCGTGGATCCTGTCCGTGCTGACCACCGACCGCCTCGCGCGCAACTACGAGCTGGTCACCAAGCACAACCTCAAGTACCGCCGCTACTACCACCAGTTCGACTACTAAGAGCTGGTCACGGGTCCGATATCTTGGCTGGTTGATATCTCGACCCTGCACAAGGGCGTCCGCATTTGCGCGGGCGCCCTTTTTGCGTTGTGACAAGAGACTGCTGCTAACCGCTCGCCCTATGTTTCCAAATGAATACGCTATGAGCGGTTGCGGCGGATTTTCCCCGCAAGCACTCTAGTATGCTAAAGTACCCAGAAGACCGGCGGAGCTATGCCGGTCTTCTGCTCTATATGAAACACAGCATGAGGAGGCTCACCAGATGACGGCCACACCGTGGGGATTCCGGGACATATTGCCCGAGGAGGCTCAGGCGCGCGAGGAGATTGCGCTGACGGTGAAGGGCTGCTTTAGGGAGCATCATTACCTGCCGGTCGAAACGCCGCTGCTCGAGGACAAGGGTTCGCTCGAGGAAGGCGGCCGCATTGCGGACACGCCGTTTAAGCTCTTTGATGACGACGGCCGCCTGCTGGTGGTCCGTCCCGACAACACGCTGCCGATCGTGCGCCTGGTTTCGACCCGCATGCGCGCGGCCGACCTGCCCCTGCGCCTTCGCTACGAGGCGCCGGTGGTTCGCGAGTGTCAGCGCAATGCCGGTGGCTCGCGTCAGTTTACGCAGTTGGGCTTTGAGCTCATCGGCGCGGGAGATACCGCGGGCGATGTCGAGATTGTCTCGCTCGTTGCCGAGGCCGTACGCGAGCTGGCACTTCCCGATGCGCGCATTATCGCAGGCAGTGTGCGTCCTTTTAAGGAATTGCTCGCGGTGTGCAAGGATGGTGAGCTGGCTGCCGAGGCCCTGCGCTGCGTGCATGCCAACGACTTTGTGGGCCTCGATGCCCGCGTGGCGGCAAGCGTCGAGTCCGATGCCGTCAAGGCCGCCATTAGCGAGCTGCCGCGCCTGCACGGCGGTGCCGAGGTACTTGACCGCGTGGACGCGCTGCTGGAGGCCGCCGGTATCGTCGCGCCGCTGACGCGCGAACTGCGTGCCCTAGTCGATGGTCTGGCTCCCGAAGACGCCCAGGTGCTGTCCTTCGACTTCTCCATCATGAACTCTTTCGATTACTACACGGGCCTGGTCTTTAAGGCCTATGCCGGCGGCTTGCCCGATCCGGTCGGTTCGGGCGGACGCTACGACTCCATCTTTACCGGCGCATTTGGCGACGGTATCGAGGTGCCGGCGGCGGGCTTCGCCTTTTCGCTCGAGCGCCTGGAGGCCGCGCGCACCTCGGCCGAGGACGCCGCTTCCGATGGCGACCACGCCGTGGGCCGTGGCGCCGAGGGGCCGCTGCGTATCGCCGTGCCCAAGGGCTCGCTTAAGGCCGACACGCTCGACGTGCTCGAGACCGCGGGCCTGGACGTCTCCGAGCTGCGTGACCCCGGCCGTCACCTGATCGTGCGCGGCCGCGACACGCGTGTCGGCGAGGGCGCGGTCGGCGATATCGAGTTTGTCATCGTGCGCCCCAGCGACGCGCCTGCTTTTGTGGGCTGTGGCGGTGCCGATTGCGGCATCTGCGGTTGGGATTCGCTTATCGAGGCAGACCTCAACCTGCTGCAGCTGGTCGACCTGGGCTATGGCCTGTGCACCTTTATCGAGGCGGAGCCCGCATGGCGCGCCGGTCAGGCCGAGCGCAACTATGCTCGCCGCGGGTCGCTTCGCGTGGCAACCAAGTATCCGCGCATCGCGAGTGCCTGGTATGCCGAGCGAGGCGTGAACGCCGACATAGTTTCGCTGCACGGCAACATCGAGTTGGGCCCCATCGTCGGCATGACCGATCGCATCGTGGATATTACCGCCACGGGTGCCACGCTGCGCGACAACGACCTGGTCATCACCGGCCGCATCATGGACTGCACGGCCCGCTTCTTTGTCAATCCGGGTGCTGCGCGCCTTGATCCGCGCGTACGCAATCTGGCAGATCGCCTGGCCGCGGCCGTTAAGGACAAGCATTTTGAGCCCGTCGCGGGCTCGGCACAATAGCGCGAGCGCGCACGGGCGCCCCAACGTACGGGCTGCGGGCCGATTGGCGCCGCCGCCCGGTCTCTCGTTTTTCGAACACAACCTCGACCGATAGGGGATACCGATATGAAGACCATCAAGCTTGCTCCCGGTGAGCGCCTCGTTACCAAGCGGCTCAACCGCAAGGGCGTGCTGCCGCAAAACATCGTCGACGCCGCCCGCGATATCGTGGCCAACGTGCGCGCCAACGGCGATGCCGCGGTGCGCGATTACTGTCAGCGCTTTGACGGTGTCGAGCTGCAGAGCTTCCGCTTGCCGCAGGAGCAGATCGATGCCGCGCTCGAAGGCCTCGATCCCGCTTTTGTCGCGGCGCTCGAAAAGGCTGCACGCCAGATTCGCGAATTCCACCAGCGCGAGGTCGAGCAGAGCTGGTTTACCACGCGCCCGGACGGCACGATGCTCGGCGTTAAGGTGACCCCGCTCGCGGCGGCCGGCATCTACGTGCCGGGCGGTCGCGCGCAGTATCCCTCCACGGTGCTCATGAACGCCATTCCCGCCAAGGTCGCCGGCGTCAAGCGCGTGGTAATGGTGACCCCGCCGCAAAAAGACGGCCTGATCAGCCCCTACACGCTCGCCGCGGCAAAACTCGGCGGCGTGGACGAAATCTATATGGTGGGTGGCGCTCAGGCCGTGGCCGCGCTGGCGTACGGTACCGAGAGCATTCCGCGTGTCGATAAAATCACCGGTCCGGGCAACGCTTTTGTTGCCGCTGCCAAGCAGATTGTCTCGGGCGACGTGGGAATCGACATGGTCGCTGGCCCGTCCGAGGTCTGCGTGCTGGCCGATGCCACGGCCAAGCCCATGGTGGTCGCGGCAGACCTGATGGCCCAGGCCGAGCACGATCCGCTGGCCGCCTGCTATCTGGTGACCTGCGATGGGCAGTTTGCGCGCGAGGTCGAGGCTGGCATCGACATTCTGGTGGCGCAGTCGCCACGCGCCGAAATCACGCGCGCCTCGCTCGACAACGAAGGCACCATCGTGGTGGCCGCCGATATGGCTGCCGCCGTCGAGGCCGTGAACACCGTGGCGCCCGAGCACCTGGAGCTGCACTGCAAGGATGCGATGGGCCTGCTCGGCGGCATTCGCAACGCCGGCGCCATCTTTGTGGGCGCTTGGAGCTCCGAGCCGCTCGGCGATTACGTTGCCGGTCCCAACCACACGCTGCCGACTGGCGGCACGGCCATGTTCTCCAACCCGCTTTCGGTCGAAGAGTTCGTTAAGCGCTCGAGCGTCATTTGCTATACACCCGAGGGCCTGCTCTCCGACGCTCCCGCCACACAGCGTCTGGCCGAGGCTGAGGGCCTGTGGGCGCATGCGCTTTCGGCCGCACTGCGTCGCCGTGTGCTGGAGCAGGGCGAGGATGCCGTGAGTGCCGCGTCGCTGGCCGCGGCCGACCTGACCAAGGTCGCCTGGCCGGGTGATGCCGTGGCGACGGTCGCCGAGGGCGTGGACCTGGCGGCTGCAGGCGCGGATGGCGCTGGCGCGACCGGCGGGGAGGCCTAAAATGGCCGAACTCACGCCCCGCATGAAGGAGCTCGTCCAGCCCTACTTGGCCGGCATTGAGCCCTACGATCCCAACTTTACGCCCACGCGCATCAACCTTTCGGCCAACGAGAACACCTATCCCGTGCCGGCCGGCGTGCGCGAGGCGATCGACGCGGCCCTGGTTGCCACGCCGCTCAACCGCTATCCCGATCCCATGTCCAACGACCTGCGCGACGAGCTTGCTGCCTGGCATGGCGTGACGCGCGAGAACATCTGCGTGGGCAACGGCGGCGACGAGCTACTCTATAACTTCCTGCTGGCGTTTGGCGGCGCGGGGCGGACCCTGCTCAACTGCCCGCCGTGCTTTAGCGAGTACGCGTTCTTTGCGTCGCTCTGTCAGACCGAGGTACGCGATGTGTGGCGCGACCCGGCGACCTTTGAGCTCGACCAGGCGGCGGTGCTTGCAGCGGCGCCCGAGTGCAGCCTGGCGATCGTGACCTCGCCCAACAATCCCACGGGTGACGTGGCGCCGCTCGACTTTGTTGCGGCTCTGTGCGATGCCTGCCCCGGCATGGTGATGGTCGACGAGGCCTACGTGGAGTTTGCCGACGATTCGTTTGGCGCGGCCACCACGGCGCAGGGGCTTATCGCCGAGCATCCCAACCTGGCGATTCTGCATACGCTGTCCAAGGCGTTCGGCGCCGCCGGCACGCGTCTGGGCTATGTGATCGCGGCGCCCGAGGTCATCGATGTGTTTGCGGCGATTCGCCAGATCTACTCGGTTAACGTGCTGAGCCAGGCCGCCGCGCTTGCCTGCGTGCGTGCCCGTGATGCCTACGCACCTGTGGTGGCGCAGGTCGCATCCGAGCGCGAGCGCGAGCTGGCCGCTCTGCGCGTGATGGCTGCCGAGGGCTTGCCTGTGGAGGCGTGGTCGAGCGCGGCGAACTTTGTGCTCGTGCGCACGCCGCATGCCACGCGCGTGCGTGAGCGTCTGCGCGATGAGTATTCGATTTTGGTGCGCGACTTTAGCTACGCGCCGGGGCTCGCGGACTGCCTACGCATTACCGTGGGTACCCCGCAGGAAAACGACGAGGTGCTGGCTGCGTTTGCCGCGCTGGTGAAGGAGGAGATGTAGATGGACCGCTATGCCGAGGTGACCCGCAGGACGGGCGAGACCGATATTGTCGTAAAGCTCGACCTGGACGGAACCGGTGCGTGCGATATCTCGACCGGCGTGCCGTTTTTCGACCATATGCTCAACGCCTTTGGCCGCCATGGCCTGTTTGATCTGACGGTGCATGCGGTAGGCGACGTTGAGGTCGACGCGCACCACACCGTCGAGGATACGGGCATTGTGCTGGGCGAGGCGTTTTGCCAGGCGCTGGGTGACAAGGCGGGCATTACGCGCTTTGCCGATGCGGCGATCGCCATGGACGAGACGCTCGTGATGGCCGCCGTGGATATTTCGGGCCGCGGCCAGGCCTACTGCGAGCTGCCCGTGCCGACCGAGCGTGTGGGCGGCTTCGATACCGAGCTGGCCGTCGAGTTCTTCTATGCCTTTGCGCGCGATGCCAAACTCACGTTGCACGTGCGCGAGCTGGCAGGCGGCAACTCGCATCACATTATCGAGGCCGCCTTTAAGGCCGTGGGCCGCACGATGCGCCGCGCCTGCGAGCTCGATCCCCGCGTGCAAGGCATCCCCAGCACCAAGGGCTCGCTGTAGCTGACGGATTGCACAAACCACCACAAAGGTGCCTGTCCCCTTTGTGGTGGCTTTGGATGATGGGAAAAGGAGGGTCGCGTGGGCGAACCGAAGATCGTGGTGGTCGACTACCACAAGGGCAACTTGTCGAGCGTCGTGCGCGGGCTTGCACGCGCCGGTGCCGCCGCCTGCACGTCGGACGATCCGGAGCAGATCCGCAATGCCGACGGCCTGGTCATCCCGGGCGTGGGCGCGTTCTATGACGCGATCGCCTTTATGCGCCAGAGCGGCGAGGCGGACGCGGTGCTCGGTGCCGTCGCCGCCGGAACTCCGCTGCTCGGCATCTGCCTGGGCCTTCAGTTGTTTTTTGAGCGCGGCAACGAGGGCGTTCCTGCGAGCGAGAGCGCGGTCGCCGACGGCAACGCCTCCGAGCGGGCCGGTGCCCTCTGGGTCGATGGCCTGGGTATTATGCGCGGTTCGTGCACGCGCCTGGAGTCGAGCCGCCTGAAGGTGCCGCACGTGGGCTGGGACCAGGTGCACATGACGCCCGCCGGTGCGGCCGATCCGCTGCTTACTGGTTTTGCCGAGGGTGCCAACATGTACTTCACCCACAGCTACGCGGTGGCCGACGATTCCGATGCCGCCGATGTGCTGGCGCGCACGCACTATACGCGGAGCTTCCCGTGCATCGTGCGCCATGGCAACGTGTGGGGTTGCCAGTTCCATCCCGAGAAATCCTCCGCGCTGGGTCAGCGCATCCTTAAGAACTTCGTCAACATCGTCGAGGAGGCCGGCCGATGATCCTGTTTCCCGCAATCGATCTGATCGGCGGCAAGGTCGTGCGCCTGGAGCGCGGCGACCGGAGTCGCTGCAAGGTATATTCCGACGACCCCGTGGCCGTTGCTCGCTCGTTTGCCGAGCAGGGCGCAAGCTGGGTGCACGTCGTCGACCTGTCCGCTGCCTTTGGCGAGGACGAGGACACATGCGCTGCCAACTCGGCGGCGATTAAGGCCATCTGCGGCGTCAACGGTCTGTCCGTGGACGTGGGCGGCGGCGTCCGCTCGCTCGCGCGCATCGACGAGTTGGCCGGCTACGGTGCGCGCCGCATCGCACTAGGCACGGTGCTCGTGACCGAGCCGGGTTTTGCCGAGGTGGCGGCCCAAGGCTTTGGCGAGCTGTTGGTGGCAGATATTGCCGCACGCGACGGCCAGGTCAAGGTGAATGGCTGGCGTGACGGCGCGGGCGTGGCGCTCGACGACGCCGTGGCGCAGCTTTCCGAGCTGGGTTTTAAGCATCTGGTGTATACCGACATTGCGCGCGATGGCATGCAGACGGGCATCGATGTGGCGGCGTATCGCCATGTGGCCGAGGTCGCGGGCTTTCCCGTCGTGGCATCGGGTGGCATCTCGACGCTCGACGACATCCGCGCGCTGGCCGCAGTGGGTGAGGGCGCGATTGAAGGTGCCATTACCGGTCGCGCGCTCTACGAGGGCAACTTTACGCTGGTACAGGCGCTGACCGCCGCCCGAGGGGAGGAGTAGCCCATGCTTACCAAACGTGTGATTCCCTGCCTGGACGTCAAGGACGGCCGTGTGGTCAAGGGCGTCAACTTTGTGAGCTTGCGCGATGCGGGCGATCCGGTGGAGCTGGCGCGCGCCTACGACCGCGAGGGTGCGGACGAGGTCGTCTTCTTGGACATTACCGCCACGAGCGACAACCGTGCGACGACCATCGAGATGGCGGCGCATGCGGCCGAGGAGCTAGCCATTCCCTATACCGTGGGCGGCGGTTTTTGCGACCTGGCGGGCATGCGCACCATGGTTGCAGCCGGTGCCGACAAGGTGTCGCTCAACTCTGCCGCCGTGCGCGACCCGTCGCTGATTAGCCAGGCTGCCGCGGCGTTTGGTAGCCAGGCCGTGGTCGTGGCGATCGATGCCAAGCGCGTCGGTTTGCCCGGCGCATCTGGTGCCGACAAGTGGGAGGTCTTCACGGCGGGCGGCCGCAACGCCACGGGCATCGACGCGGTGGCGTGGGCCGAGGAGGCGGCTCGTCGCGGCGCCGGCGAGATCCTGCTCACCAGTATGGACCGCGACGGCACCAAGGCCGGATTTGACCTGGCGCTCACCCGCGCCGTGGCGCGCGCGGTGCCGATTCCGGTGATTGCGAGCGGCGGTGTGGGCGCGCTCGAGCATTTTGCCGAGGGCGTGATTGAGGGCGAGGCCGATGCCGTGCTGGCGGCGAGCGTCTTTCACTTTGGGACGTTCAGCATTCGCGAAGTCAAAGAGTATATGGCCTCTCAAGGTATTCCTGTGAGGCTGGACTTCTAATGCTGCGGCTTGCCCAGGCACCCGACCTTCCGGCTCCAACCTTCCTCGCGTACTTAAGTACGCGTCGTCGGGCTTGTCGCTCGGAATCTCGGGCACCTGGACAACCCTCACCGACCTGCGAAGTTTGAATTTGGGAAGAGAAATGGAAGAGATAACCGATCCTTCAAAGCTTACATACGACGCCAAGGGGCTGATTCCTTGTGTGGTTCAGCAGTATGACACCGGCGAGGTGCTTATGGTTGCTTGGATGAACGAGGAGTCGGTGGGGCTGACGCTCAAGACCGGTACCACGTGGTTTTGGAGCCGCAGCCGCCAGGAGCTCTGGAACAAGGGCGCGACGAGCGGCAATATGCAGGAGGTCAAGGAGCTTTGGGCCGACTGCGATAGCGATACGCTGCTGGTCAAGGTTGACTCGCCGGGTCCGGCCTGCCATACCGGCAACCGTACCTGCTTCTTTAAGAAACTCGCGTAGGGCGGGCGCTCGATTAGACGCTCGGCCAACCAGAAAGGATTGAACCATGGGTGTGCGCACCGCAAACGTTCAGGATGGAAATATCGGCGAGACGCTGACGGGTCTGGCCGAGGTGATTCACGGTCGTTGTGATGCATCGCCGCAGGAGAGCTACACCGCTCGTCTGCTGACCGATGTCGAGGACGAGCTGCTCAAGAAGCTTGCCGAAGAGGCGAGCGAGGTCATCATGGCTTGCAAGGATAACGATCACGACCACATCCGCTACGAGGCCGGCGACCTGGTCTATCACCTGCTCGTAACCCTTGAGCGCTACGGCGTCACCCTCGACGAACTGGCCGGCGAACTCAACGCTCGCCGCCACTAGTCATTGGGGACGTTCTTAAACGACCAGTTAGGCGAGGGGCGTGGATTCCCATTCGCCGGTGGCGTGGGGGATGTCGAAGGTTCGATAACCGCAGTCGTAGGCGTGCGCCTGGGCCTCGCGGATGTTCCAGCAGATATCGCAGGCGCGGTGCGCGTCCGAGCCAAAGGTGATCGGCACTTCGGCATGGGCAAAGCAGCGCAAAAGACCGGTTGCGGGGTAGTAGTCGTCGAGCCCCTTGCGCGGTGCGGCGGTCGAGACCTCAACGCGGCGGCCCGTATCGTGCGCGCACTCGGCCATCTGCTGCCAAAACGGTGCAGGGTCAAAATCGGGCGCAAAGCCTTCCTTCGAAAAGCGCATGACCAGGTCGGGGTGAGCCATCACATCAAAGTTGAGCGGGCTCTCGCAGGCGCGGCACCAGTCATCGACATAGCGCTCCCACACGCCCCGCTCGCCTAAGTTTTCCCAAACATGCAGGTCGGTATCATCGTCGATCCAACCGCAGCGCGAATCGGGCGTATCGGGACGAGCGACATCCTCCGTCCCCGCCGTGTCCGCAGCACCTGCCGCAATATCGCCCGGGTTGCCAATCCAATGCACGCTGCCCAGGCGTACCACGGCGCTCTGGGACCAGCGCTCAACCAAAGGCTCGCAGCCCTCGTACCAATCGCATTCAAAGCCATAGATAAGCTCGAGCTCCGGCGCAATCTGCGCGGCGAGTTTGCGGGCGTCCTCAAAGGCCAGACGATGTGCCGGCAGGTCGCCCTCAGTAACCTGCACTTCGCAGTTGGCATCCATGCTGGCAGGCAGGGTGAGATGGTCGGTCGAGACCATGACGCGGCAGCCGGCCGCAGCAGCGGCGCGAACGTTGTCCTCAAACGAGGCATGTCCGTCCGAAAACGAGGTGTGGGTATGGCAATCGACCAGCGGGCAAGCAGACATGGCGGCTCCTTTGTGTCAAGCGAATCCGCTCCATTGTAATGGCGCAGCTCTCAACACGCCGGACACGCCGGGGGTCGAAATCGATTGGAAAGGCTGCGCGACGCGCGGTGCGGCCTCGCTTGCGCTCTCAAAACATGTACATCAGCCTCCAAAAGCTGCAAAAAATGGCATGTTTGGAGGCTGATGTACATGTTTGGATGAGGCGGTGGAGTGTCGGTTTTTTGCGGACAAGGAAAATCGGGTTCATCGCGCTCCGCCACATCCACGTCGCCCGCGATGTGCTAGCGTTTGAGTGAACAAAACGAGCCCGCGCGGAAAGGAGCCGGACCGTATGCCATGCGATAGCACATCCCCGCTGTCCCGCGAGACCGATGCGCCCGAAACCATCGTCAAGCTGGAATGCGACATCGACGACGCGTCGCCTGAGGTACTCGCCTACGCCGCCGACCGCCTGCGCGAGGCGGGTGCGCGCGAGGTGCACTGGCTGCCCCTCTATTGTAAGAAAGGCCGCCCCGGCTGGCAGCTGCAGGTAATCTGCACCTACGAGGATATCGAGCGCCTGCAGACGATCATCTTCTTGGAAACCACGACCAACGGCATTCGTCGCCAGGTCATGGAGCGCGTTTGCCTGCCACGCCGCTTTGAGCGCGTAACGACGCTATGGGGCGAGGTGTCCGTCAAGGTGGCAACCCTGCCCGACGGCAGCGAGCGTGCAGCGCCCGAGTACGAGGACTGCGCCCGTCTCGCCCGCGAGCACAATGTGCCGCTCCAGCGCGTGATGCAGGCGGCACAAGCCGTGGCACTGCGATTTGAATAACGCGGCTGGTGGCGACATCCTGCGCCCAGCCATATCAACCCCATTCGAAAGGATCTCCCCATGAAATACCTCATCGCCTCCGACATCCATGGCTCGGCATATTGGGCCGAGCGCCTGGTTGCCGCCATCGAGTCCGAGCAGCCCGACCGCATTGTGCTGCTGGGCGACCTGCTCTACCACGGCCCGCGTAACGACCTGCCGCGCGACTACGCCCCCAAGCGCGTGATTCCGCTGCTCAACGCCCTGGCTGACCGCATCATCGCCGTCCGCGGCAACTGCGACGCCGAGGTCGACCAGATGGTCCTCGACTTCCCCGTCATGGCCGACTACGCCACGTTGTTTGACGAGACCGGCCGCGAGCTGTTCCTGACGCACGGCCATGTCTTTGGCGCCGGCATGCACAACAGCGTCGACCACGCGCCCGCGCTGCCCGAGGGCTCCGCGCTCGTCTACGGTCATACGCACATCAAGGTTAACGAGGCAAGCGAGGCGCACCGGGGCCTGTGGCTCTTCAACCCCGGCAGTGTGAGCATTCCCAAGGACGGCACGCACAGCTACGGCATCTACGAGGGCGGTGCGTTCCGCCACGTGATCCTGGAGGAGGAATAACCATGGCGCAGCATATGGCTCAGCAAAATGCCGAGGGCTCGCGCGATCTGTCCACGCTGATAGACGCGTCGGCCGAGCTGCAGCATCTGGTGCAGACCATCTGGCGTCTGCGTCAGCCCGATGGCTGCCCGTGGGATCGCGAACAGACACACCGCAGCATCGGCAAGAACATGATCGAGGAGGCCTACGAGGCACTCGACTGCATCGAGGCGGACGACGCGGTTCACCTACGCGAGGAGCTGGGCGACGTGCTCATGCAGGTCGTGCTGCATGCGCAGATCGCGGCGGATGCCGGCGAGTTTACGCTGGCCGACGTGGCGCGCGATATCGACGCCAAACTCATTCGCCGTCATCCGCACGTGTTTGGCGATGTAGATGCCGACAGCTCCGACGAGGTACTCAAGATTTGGGACGAGGTCAAGCTTGCCGAGAGGGCTGCCAAGGACAAGGCCGTGGCGGCAGGCGAGGCTGCGCCCGAGGGCCTGCTCGACGGCGTGCCCACGCATCTGCCGGCGCTGATGCAGGCTCAGAAGGTGTCGCGCAAGGCGGCTGCCGTGGGCTTTGAATGGGAGACGGTCCAGGATGTGTGGGACGAGGTTGCCGAGGAGCGTGCCGAGTTTGAGGCCGAGGCTCCCGGCTCGCCCGAGCGCGAGATGGAGTTTGGCGACCTGCTCTTTGCCTTGGTCAACGTCGCGCGCAAAGAGGGCATCGACGCCGAGAGCGCCCTGCGCGCCAGCACGGCAAAGTTCCGCCGCCGTTGGGCCGCGATGGAGCAGATGGCGGCCAACGCCCACGTGGATCTTGCCGAGCTTTCGACCCACGGTCTCAACGACCTCTGGGATGCCGCAAAGGCGGAGGAGTAAGACTGCGGGAACGACGGGCTGACACGTCTCATCGTTCCCGCTAAATTTTTCGAAAATCAAGTGTATCCCTCGGCTAACTTAGGGCATAATGCAAAAAGTGCGACACGGCTAACTTATGAACCTGCACGCCTCTACAGCGTGCAAGCCGCGTCGCCAAGCATTCAGCCCGTTTCCAAGTGAGAGGGAGACAACATGAGCGATATTTTGGACGTCTACGGTCGCGAGGTGCTCGACAGCCGCGGCAATCCCACCGTCGAGGTCGAGGTCGTGCTCGAGGACGGCAGCTTTGGCCGCGCAATGGTGCCTTCGGGTGCTTCGACCGGCGCCTTTGAGGCCTGCGAGCTGCGCGATGGCGACAAGGGCCGCTACCTGGGCAAGGGCGTTTCGCAGGCCGTCGAGCACGTCAACAACGAGTGCGCTAACGCCGTCGTGGGCCTCGACGCCTTCGACCAGCGCGCCGTCGATGCCGCGCTGATTGCCGCGGACGGTACCCCCAACAAGACCAAGCTCGGTGCCAACGCCATCTTGGGCGTGTCGCTGGCCGTCGCCCGCGCCGCTGCCGAGTCGGCGGGCCTGTCACTGTACCAGTACCTGGGCGGCGTCAACGCCCATCTGCTGCCCACGCCCATGATGAACATCCTCAACGGCGGTGTGCATGCCGACAACAACGTTGACTTCCAGGAGTTCATGATCATGCCGGTGGGCGCCCCGAGCTTTGCCGAGGGCCTGCGTTGGTGCGCCGAGGTCTACCACACCCTCAAGGGCGTGCTGCATGAGGCCGGCCTGGGCGGCGGTGTGGGCGACGAGGGCGGCTTTGCGCCCAACCTCAAGACCAACGCCGAGCCGTTCGAGTACATCACCAAGGCCGTGGAGAAGGCTGGCTTTAAGCCCGGCGTCGACTTCATGTACGCCATGGATCCGGCCTCGACCGAGTTCTACAACGCCGAGACCGGCATGTACGAGCTCAAGGGCGAGGGTGTTGAGTACACGAGCGCCCAGATGGTCGATTACTGGGAGAAGCTCGTCGACACCTATCCCATCATCTCCATCGAGGACGGCATGGCCGAGGAGGACTGGGACGGCTGGGTCGAGCTCACCCGCCGCATTGGCAACAAGGTGCAGCTGGTGGGCGACGACCTGTTCGTCACCAACACCGAGCGCCTTAAGAAGGGCATCGAGCTGGGTGCCGCCAATGCGATCCTGGTCAAGGTCAACCAGATCGGCACGCTCACCGAGTCGCTCGAGGCCATCGAAACCGCCAAGGAGGCCGGTTACGCTTGCATCGTGAGCCACCGCTCCGGCGAGACCGAGGACTCCACGATCGCCGACCTGGTCGTGGGCGTCAACGCCGGTCAGATCAAGTCGGGCGCCCCGTGCCGCAGCGACCGTATCGCCAAGTACAACCAGCTCATCCGTATCGAGGACGAGCTCGAGGGCAGCGCGCGCTACGCCGGCAAGTCTGCGTTCTACAACATTCGCTAGGCACGCGGAGCTCGCGGGGGCGGGGAAGACTCGGATTCGCCTTGCTTCAGCCGGGCGCTGTTGAGCACCATTGGGCGCTGGGCCATATGGCTCAGCGCCTTTTTTATGTCGAGCAAAGGCTGGCGAAGGCGGTGCGCGCGCTCGTGCTATAACTAGAATACTTAGCGCAAACAAACCTCAACCGCACAAGGCGCACATGGATCAGATTTACGACAACAGGTACTATTCCGCCGGTTCGCGTGAGCCGTCGCCTCGCCGTGCGCGCACGGTGCAGCTCGGTGGGTCCGCCTACGCCGGCGCCGACCGCTCCATGCAGCGCCCGACAAGTACCTCGCGCCCCAATGCTCAAGTGAATACTTCGTCAGATGGACCGGTGCGCCCGGCACGTTCGTCGCATGCTCAGCGCTCGTCGGCTCAAACGCACGATAGGTCGAGCAGGCCCTCGAACCGTTTTTCGGGCTCGGACTTTATGCACTACGCCAACGACAACGCGGTGGTCAAGGCGATCTACGACTTTACCCACGGTCCTCAGCGAGGGCTATTCATCGGCATCGTCGTTGCCCTGGTGCTCGTGAGCCTGTATTTCCCCGTGCGCGACCTGTACGTGGCAAAGCGTTCGAGCGATATCTTGGCCAAGCAGGTCGAGATTCGCCAGCAATACAATGATGGGCTGCAAAAAAGTGTCGACAAGCTGCTCTCGGAGGAGGGTATCAAGGATGCGGCATCCGAGGACCTGGGCTTGGTGATGCCCGGCGAGAAGAGGATTGAAGTGCAGGGCCTGGACGGCGATTCGGATGCCTCGTCGAGCCAGAAGTCGTCGAACGCCAAGAAGGCCAGCGAAGTTGCCAAGGAAATCGAAGAAGTCGGCAAGGACGCGCCGTGGTACATCCAAGCGCTCGACATGCTGTTTGGGTTTAACGGCGTCGAGGGCCAGACGGTCGTGTCCAACGGCAAATAGCGCCCGGAGGGGAGCCCGCAATGACAAATTGCAAACGCTATAAGGTGGCCGCGATCGACCTGGGAACGGTGTCGTCGCGACTGGTGTTGGCGCAGGTCGAGGCCGGGGCGATCGTGGAATCGTCCAAGCATACCGAGATTACCGACCTGGGCGAGGGCGTGGACGCGACGGGTCGCTTTTGCGAGGCGGCTGTCGAGCGTGTACTCGCTGCGTGCCGCATGTTTGTGGACGAGGCACGTGCCTTTGGCGCCGCGTGCATCTGCACCACGTGCACGAGCGCCGCGCGCGATGCGTCCAACGCCGCCCTGCTGCTGGACGGCCTGCACGAGCTGGGGCTTGAGCCGCAGGTGATTCCGGGCGAGGTCGAGGCGCGCCTGACGTTTTTTGGCGTGGCGCACGACTTTGCCGGCGAGCGCATCATTGTTGCCGATTCGGGCGGTGGCTCCACGGAGCTCGCTACGGGCGTATACGCGCCGGAGCGCGGGGTCTTCGCGCTGGAGGGAACGCGTTCGCTGGACATTGGTTGCCGTCGTGTGACGGAGCGGTTTTTCTCTGCACTGCCGCCGTCGGCGAACGAGCTTGCGGCTGCCGCCGCGTGGGCAGGCGAGCAGTTCTCCGCCTATTTTGAGGGCCTGCCCAGCGACTTTGAGCGTGCCGAGCGCCTCGTTGCGGTGGGCGGTACCGTCACCACGCTCGTGGCGCTGGTCCACGAACTGGAGCCGTACGACTCGAACTTTGTGCACCTGCGCGAGCTTACGATGGAGCAGATCTCGGCCGCCATCGATCGTATGTCTACGCTGGATGTGGAGGGTATCGCCGCGCTACCGGGCGTGCAGTCCAAGCGTGCAGGCGTGATTCTCGCTGGCGCCGTGGTGATTCGCGAGCTCATGCGAGCCGGCGGCTACGACACGCTCACCGTAAGTGAGAACAGCCTCCTCGCCGGTATGGCCGCCACCATCAACGAGACTCTCGACGGCGCGACTCCCACCATCGCCTGGACCCCCAGCCTCAGCACCCTCCAATAAGTTGCGGTGAAATACGGACTAAAATCGCCCTTTCGGGCACCAAACAGTCCCTATTCCACCGCAACTCAACAGCCGGCATCTGGGGACGTTCCTTTTAATATGAGCAGGACATTGTCAAGAGGCAAAATCGGGCCTGGCCCCAACGATATG
>URLR01000018.1 GCA_900548815.1 uncultured Collinsella sp. | reverse complement strand
TCTACACGAGCCTTATCGTCGGCAGCGTCAGATGTGTATAAGAGACAGGCGCTGCCCTTGGCCGAGGCCTGCATGATGACCATGTTGGCAAGTGGCTCCAGGCCTGCCTCGCGGGCCTTCTGTGCGCGGGTCATGCGCTTTTTGCGGTAGGGCTTGTAGAGGTCCTCGACACGCTGGAGCTGCGTGGCCTCGCGAATTTGCTGTTCGAGCTCGGGCGTAAGTTTGCCCTGGGCGTCGATGAGCAGAATGACGTCCTCTTTGCGCTGTTCAAGATTGCGCAGGTAGGACAGGCGCTCGTCGAGTGCGCGCAGGGCGACGTCGTCCATTCCGCCTGTGGCTTCCTTGCGGTAGCGCGAGATAAAGGGGATGGTGTTGCCCTCGTCGATGAGCTTGACGGCTGCCTCGATGTTGGCGGCCTTAAGGTTGAGCTCGTGGGCGAGCTGGGCGATAAGATCCATGGGACTCCTTGCGTTTAAGGTGCGTTTGCAGCACAGGGCTACCAAGGATACCACCCGTTTCAAAAGACTGTTTTGGGCCCGCGCCACGAAAACGACCTATCTACTACGTTTGAACCGTATGGGTCGACCATCCCCCGGTTTTCCGAGAATGCGCAAGCCGTCTACCTGCGCTTTTGATTTTAGGAAATTCGGCATGGTTGAGGGCGGTCGGTTAAACGTAGTAGATAGGCCCATTTCGTGGCGAACGAATCAAGCCGAGGTGCAAAATAGCCCCCGCCCCAGAAAAATCGTCGGCAAGGTAGCAAAATGCCCCGCGGGCAGGAGGCTGCTCGCGGGGCAAAGAAGAGGGGCTTGTTGGTGACGGACCGAAGGGTTCGGCATGGGGTTTCTGCCGCGGTCGCTCTTAAGGCATTACAGCTCGACGAGCTGGCCGGTCTCGGCGGCCTCCTTGATAGCGTTAAGCAGCGTGAGCGTCTTAACGTTGTCGGCGGGGGTCACGACGGGCTCGACCTCGCGGCGGACAACCTTCACAAAGTGCTTGAGTTGCATCTTGTGCGGCAGTGCCGGGTCCACGGCCGGAATCTCCATCTGCAGCGGCTTGTGCCAGTTGGAGGCGCCGTCGTAGGAGAACTGGTGCAGGCGGGGCAGCGACAGAGCGCCCGAGGTTCCGCCGATAAAGTAGGCGTCGGCGTCGAAGGGACGATACTGCGGGTCTTCGCGAGCGGTTGCCTCCCAGTTCCAGGGGCTGGCGGTGGCGTCAGAGATGGTCATGCTTGCGAGCGCGCCATCGGCAAAACGGACGTTGACCACGGCGGAGTCCTCGGTCTCAAAACCGCGGGCGGCGCTGGACTGCATGCCCTGGACGGCAACGGGCTCGCCCAGCAGGTAGCGGAGCAGGTCGACGTCGTGCACCAGGTTGACCAGGATCGGGCCGGCACCCTTCTTGCGGCGCCACTCGACGTCGAAGTACTCGTCATTCTTATAGATCATGTAGTGGAAGCTCGACACGGTGAGCTTGCCCAGCTCGCCGGACTCGATGATCTCCTTGGCCTTGTTGACGAAGGGATTGTGGCGACGGTGCTGACCCACGAGCACAGGCACGCCAGCGGTCTCGGCCTCGGCGGCGAAGGCCTGGGCATCCTCCAGGTCGTTGGAGATCGGCTTTTCGACCAACGGCACGATATTGCGCTTCACGGCCTCGCGGGCAACGCCCAGGTGCAGGTCGTTGGGCGTGGCGATGATGACGGCCTCGGGCTTGACCTCGTCCATCATCTGGGCGGGATCGGTATAAAACGGCACGCCGGCGGCCTCGGCCGTGGCGCGGGCGCCCTCAAAGGCGTCGGCGATGGCGACGAGCTCGGCCTCGGGCTCCTCGGTGACAAAGCGGATGTGGTTGCGGCCCATGGCGCCGGCGCCGATAACGGCAATGCGGACGGGGTTGAGCTCAGACATTTCGACTCCTTAATACTGGTGGCGGTGGAATGCGGCAAGGGGGCGGTCCTTGCCGCATCAAGCAAAACTAGGCGGACTTCTTCTTGCTGTCGGAGACCATCATGTAGACGGTGAGCACGACGGCGATTGCGGCGATTACGATGGCACCGTAGAAGGACTGCTGGTAGGCGGCGCTGCCGGCCTCGGCGTGATACAGCACGGCGGTGATGGGCTGGCTGATCCAGGTGGAGGCGGCGTAACCCAAAAACATGATGCCGTAGTTGACGCCGATGTTGCTGGTGCCGAAGGCGCCACCGGTGAGCGGCGGGTAGATGACGAGCAGGGCGCCAAAGCTAAAGCCGAGCAGGGCGAGCGCCACAAAGAACATGCTCTGCGTAAAGCTCATCGACATGATGACGAGCGCGACGATGGTGACGACAAGGCTGATGAGCAGCGACTTGTAGGCACCGAGCTTGTCGATGATCTGACCAAAGGACAGGCGGCCGACCAGGTTGGCGCAGGTGTTGATGGAGACGACCACACCGCCGAGGGCGACGGCCGCGGCGCTCGTGGGGTCGGCGAAGAGCTGGACGGCGGCGATGGAGGCAACCTTGCCCACGAGCAGGGTACCCGCGGTGGCGGCAAAGGCGAAGGTGACGATGAGGACCCAGAAGCGCGGGGTCTTGACCATCTCGCCCGGGGTGAGGTCACCGAAGGTGCCGGCATGTGCGCCACCCTTGGGGGCCTCGAAGCCCTCGGGCAGCCAACCGGCCTCGGGGGCCTTCAGGAACAGGGCGGAGGCGGCGATCGTCACAAAGAAGATGACGCCGAGTGCCTTGAGGGCGCCAAAGATGCCCAGGTTCGGGATGAGCAGCGAGGCGAGTACCGGGGACAGCACGGCGGGACCGGCGGTCGAAGCGGCCAGGGTGATGCCGGAGGCGAGACCCTTCTTGTCGATGAACCACTTTTGGCCGGTGGTGAGCGCCGGGTTGTAGCCCAGGCCGTTGCCGATGGCGGCGACGAGCGAGAACCACAGGTAGAACTGCCACGGCTCGGTGACGGTGCCGGACATGAACCAGCCCAGGCCGTAGCACACGGCGGCAGCGATCACGACGTTGCGCGGGCCGATTTTATCGGAGATGCGGCCGGCGAAGATACCCGTCACGGCCATGATGGTCTGAAAGACCGGGAAGGCCCAGGTAAGAGCGCTGGACCACTCGGGGTAGACGGCGAGCAGGTTCTTGCTCACGACGGAGTACAGCGCGATGGAGCTGATGAAGAACATGGTGACGCACGCGGCGGAAAGCACGACGGCGCGACCCTTGTTGGAGTTGGTGGAAGCCATTGGACTCTTTCTAATCGATACGGGGGAGGAGCGGGCGTGCCCGCGGGGCCTCCCTGTCAGGTTGGTTTACTGGTCGGTCGGCTTTGCGACGCCGGACTCATCGGACCAGAGCTCGACACCCTTGTTCTTAAGGTAGTTGTCGGCATAGGCGCGACGGCCGCCGGGCTTGGCGGTGAGGTCGCCCATCATGTTGGAGAAACCGCCATCGACCTTGATGGCGTCGCCGGTGGTAAAGTCCGAGCGCTTGGACGCCAGGAACATGACGGCGTTGGCGATATCGCTGACCTCGCCGATGCGGCGCGTGGCGATCAGACGGCTGCGGCTCTTTTCGACCTCGGGGTCGGCGTAGAAATTGGCCGACATCGGGGTCTTAACGAAGCAAGGCTCGACGCAGTTGGAGCGGACGCCGTAGGGGCCCCACTCGGCGGCGAGCATCTTGGACATCATGTTGACGCCGGCCTTGGTGGAGCTGTACACGCCCGAGAACGTCTCGGGGGAGTGGCTGGCGACGGTCGAGATGTGCACCAGGCGGCCCTGGCCGGCCTTGATCATCTCGCGACCAAAGCGCTGCGAGGTGATGAAGTAACCGGTGAGGTTGACGTTGAGCACCTGTTCCCAGTCGCTCAGCGGCAGGTCTTCCATAGCTGCGAAGCGCAGGATGCCGGCGGTGTTGACGAGAACGTCGACGCGGCCGAAGTCGGCGATGGTGGCATCGACGGCAGCCTGAACCTCGGCCTCGTCGGTGGCGTTCATCTTGTAACCCTCGGCGTGGATGCCAAACTCGGCGGCGAGGTCGGCGGCTGCGGCCTTGACCTTTTCCTCGTCCAGATCGAGCAGGACGACGTTGGCGCCGTTGCGGGCGAACTCGCGGCAAATCTCGACGCCCATACCGCCGAGTGCGCCAGTCACGGCGCAGACATCGCCCTCGAGCTTAAGCCAATTGCTCATAGGAACTTCCCTTCTTGTGCCTCCCGATGGGTCGCTCCCATTAACCGACCCACGTGGTTTTCGCTGGTTATCGTATGCTTTGCATTTGCGCAGGTGAATTGCATATTTGTTAGAATGGCGTTAACTGTAGGTTTACACTGCACAGTGCAGTTTATTTTCAATTGAGCGCGTGACCTGCGAAAATAACCCCCTGTGGCACCATGCGGTCACGGGCGCGAAAACGGGAGATTGACGTGTACGATCGACGACTTGAGGCCATATCGGCCGCCGCGGAGCTAGGAAGCTTCTCACGGGCGGCGGCAAAATTGCGCGTGTCGACCCCGGCGCTCGTCAAGCAGGTGTCGGGTTTCGAGGCCGAGTTCGGCATCACGCTGTTCGAACGCTCGCACTCGGGTGTCAAGGTGACGCCGGCGGGTGCCCTGCTGGTGGATGACGCGCGCTCGATCATGCGGCAGTCCGAGGACGCACTGCGCCGTGCCCGACGTGCGGCGGGCGACGGCGGTGCCGTGCGCCTGGGCGTGTCGATGATGTGTCCGGGGCGCCAAACGCTGTCGATGTGGACGGGCATCCACGATCTGGAGCCGTCGCTGCGATTTGAGATTGTGCCGGTAAGCGACCTCTACGACGAGCGCGAGACAGTCATGCGTAGCTTGGGCCGCGAGGTCGATGTGGTGCAGTCGAGTTTTTCTACCCCACGCTGGGGTGATGCCTGCCAAAAGCTCCGCATTGTCAACGTGCCGTTTTATATCGACCTGCCGCGCACGAGCCCGCTGGCGCGCAAGAATCGCATCACGGTTGCCGACTTGGAGGGCATGCGCCTGCGCGTGCTCCGCCACGGCAACGATGCCATGGACAGTCTGCGTATCGATCTTTTGGCAGACGGCGGCGTGGACGTGATCGACGTGGATAGCTTCGACTTTGCGCTCTTTAACGAGGCGGAGGAAAAGGGCGACGCGGTTCTCACCTGCGGAGCGTGGTCGGGGGTGCACCCGGCCTTTGTGGGCGTGCCGTTCCTGTGCGGCCGCGAGGTGCCGGTCTTTCTGCACTACCCGCTCGAGCCAACCCTCCAAGTCCAAAAATTCGTCAACGCCATGGCCCAACTTCTCAAATAGCTCATTTAGGACGGGGCTTTTTAGCCACTTTTGGCGTCCTACCTGCGCAATGCGAAAAATGCGAAAAATGACTGCAAATCGGTTACGCATGATTTTGCTTTTGCCCTGGGCTGGTTGTAGAATCAAAAAACTTAAACGAACTACTTGTGCAGCTTGCTCGAATGCTCGGGCTGCGGCTGGGGGGGGATGCGCCCGTGCAGGGTCCTTTCGGTCATATTGCGTCGATGCGCCGCAGCTTTGTGATGTTGCTAGCGGTCTTATGTGCGTTCGTTATGGTCGGGGGGGGGGTTGCCCTCGCGTGCGTACGGTGACGATGGCAATCTTATAACGAACCCAAACTTTCTTAGCCCAGCTACTGGTTGGTCGACGACCTCTCCGGCCAAGAGAATCGGTGAGATGACGGGCGTCGAGCTTCCTACGCAGCTCCTCAAGCCCCAAACGAACACCAAACAAGCTAACGGTAATCATTTTGCGCTTGCGTGGAATTTTAGGCCACAGGGCAAAAGTATTTATTTTGAACCCGGATCAACCTACACCACCTTTTCCACCCAGAGCGGCTCCACGTACGAGTGGGGCCTCAACCATCGCGCCGCAACCGACCACGACGTGCTGATGCTCACGATGGGTCCTCAACAGGAGAATCTGTCGGTTAACAGCGCAGGCCAAGACCAGCTCATGCAGCTGCGGACTTGGCTTAAGGCGCAGGGCAAGATGCCCCAGGGAAATACCGTTGAGCAGTACACCGTTTACAGCGATCCCTTTGCTGCAAATGGTGGCTTTGCTGGTAGCAGCGCCGACGGATCCCACTTCTCGTTTGAGCAGAGCGACGGTCGCATTGCGCTTTCTGTGTGGCTCGTAAGCTCTAACGGACAGGGTTGGTTCTCCTTTGGCACCAACAGTACACACTATTATCGAGCGCTTCCCGAGCAAGACGATGAGTTTGCCTATCAGGCAGTCTATACCGCAGCGTCCGAAAATACGATGCTTGCACTAACTTGCTACGATTCAAATCTTACGGGGGCAAACGAACAATACCGGGAGTGGTTTGGCAATCTGGTCAATGACGTTCACGTGGAAAAGCAGGGCACGCGTGACATCTATACTGACTTTGGCAAGGTATATCAAGAAAATTCGTCCGAGACCATGACAGCGCTCAAAAACTATGCGTTCTCGACCTCGAATCTTAAGAACGAAAATACGAACATTGCTAACGGCAGTTTTGAAGACGATATACATCTAGGGAACAAGAGCACCAGCAAGTTTACGCTGTGCTCGCCCCATTGGCGTACGACCGAGACGGACCATCGTATCGAGATCGTTGCCCAGAACGACTACTATATCGACCCAGTTGGGCATTCTGTTACATTTGCACCCTCGGATGGCGAGTACGCCGCCGAGCTCAACGCACATGAGGCGAGCTCACTCTACCAATATGTGACAACCGATCCGGGAAAACAGTACGAGTGGGGGCTCGACCACCGCGGCCGCTCGGGTCGAGATGCCATGGCCCTTATCATCGGTCCGCGGCAAGAAAACGAGCCGTATAAGGACAGCCAAAAGGCACTCGATCAGTACCAGCAAATTATTCAATGGATTCAAATAAGCGTCGATAACTATGTCGGCTTGGATGTGGCCAATTTTTCCCAATCGGGCTGCAGCAAAAAGATCATCCTGTATTCGACCAAATTTGACAAAGTGGGCGGATTTGCCAGTGCGTCTAGCGGAAGCGCGTTCTCATGGACGGCCGATGCGGAACATACCGAAAAATGGTGCGTGTGGATTATGGCGTCCGAAAACGACGCGTGGGCTTCCTACGGTTCCAACGCGCTCGAGCACAAGAAAAAGGTCGACTACGACTATACCTACACCATTCCGGATGGCCAAAACCAGAGCGTCTTTGCTTTTGTGGCCTACAACACGGCCAACAAGATCAATTCGACCGGCAACTTCCTCGACAATATCTCGTTTAGGGAGTTCTATCGCATAGAGGCGCACACGACGCCCAACGGAAGCGGAACGTATTTTTATAATTCCGATACCAAGACCGCCGACTTTACCTATGCCAAAAACTACGTAGGTAAGCAGGAAAAGAACTCCTACTTTATGGTCGATGCCAAGCGCGATGACGGGGCGGTCTTTATCGGTGCTTTTGTCAACGGCGAGTTCTATTCCGCGGACGATGCGGCGCACTGGACCGAATTGAACGATGGCACCTATCACTTTAAGGTCGACAAGGTCACAAAGCACTACAAAGTGCACCTCGTGTTTTCCAAGGCAGGCGTTCAATACGATGTGAACGGCGGCAAAGCGTATCACTATGATCCGTCCAATGAGTCCACGGGCGATTTCGTGCAGCTTTCTGGTGCTGGAGCGAGCTATACCTCCCATGCCGCCGAAGGACAAAACGACGGCTGGAAGTTTATGGGCTGGGAGTACGCGGGCTCGGGAAAAGCCGTTCGTTTTAGCGCGGAGCACACCGTGACCCATACGGCACCCGAGGGCACCACGGATTCCGGCACTCTTACCATTAGGGGCAAAAAGGTCAATCCGGATACCGGCGCTGCGGGCGATACGGTAACGGTCGAAAACATCCCTGAGAGTCAGGGCGCGACATTTGTGGCGCAATGGAAGTATCGTCAGGCCTTTGTTGCCCAGCTTAAAAATGCCGATGGCACGTGGAGCAACGTAACGACGGGCGGCACGGTCAGCTCCAAGCTTAAGGGGGCAAAGGGCTCTATCGATGCCGGGGATGGCTCGGACAAGGACGCCGACGCGTACGAAAAATCGGGCGTTGCCTACTTTGTGGATGACGGCACGTTTGTGGAGGCGGTGGCCGCTCCCAAGGAGGGCTATCACTTTGAGGGCTGGTATGACCTATCGAATCCAGACGCCCCGGAGCTGCTGTCGTCTTCACCCACCTATACGTACAACGTGAAGGACCGCCATACGGGACGCGTATACGCACGATTCACCCCGCGCACCTACACGCTCAAGGTTTCCAAGAGCGTTACGGGCAATATGGGCGACAAGCGTGCCTACTTTAAGATGACGGTGACCTTTACGGGTCTCAAGGCTGGTCAGACCTACGCCATCGAGTATTCGGATGCGCCTGCCCAGGGCAGCCATGCGCTCGTGGCGCGACCGAATGATCAGGCCGAAACCGTGGAAAACAAGATGGCCTTTACGGCCGATGGCCAGGGCAGGGCGACCGTGCCGTTTGCCGTTAAGGACGGCCTGACCGTTTCGATTAAAACGCTGGATTACAACGCGACCTATACCGTGAGGGAAGACGATTACTCTTCGTTGGGCTATCACGCTGAGCTTACCGGTGCGAGCGGCACGCTCAACGGTCCGCGTGTGACCGTTGCCGTTGAAGCTAAGGCCACCAATTCCCGACAGGTCGCGGTGCCTACGGGTATCACGCGCAATCCCATCTATGCCCTGGCGATTTTGGCCGCCGGCGTGCTGCTGGCCACGGGCATGGTTGCGCTGCGTTTACATCGCGGCTCCAGGAGGGGCGGGCGCCTATGAGAAGACATGGCGCCAGCAATGCTGGTGGCGGGGCGCCCGCACGTGCCGCTCCGCGGGGGAGGTCCTGTGGCGCGGGGTGCCCGACCGTGCCGAGCGCGAAGATAGGCGCACACGCGGCGCCAGATCTAAGGGAAGCAGACGACCGGCGAGATATCGTGGGCTTTCTGGCGCGCCTGGCATTTTTTGTCGTGACGCTCTGGCTGCTCTTTGGCGTGGTCCTGGGCGTGGGTGCGGTCACGGCCGGCGAGATGGCCCCGCGTATCTGTTCGGGTGACGTCATGCTCTACTGGAGGCTCAGCCAGGGCTTCAACGAGGGTGACGTGGTGGTATACACCGCGGATGGCGAAGAGCGCCTGGGCCGCGTGGTTGCCCGTCCCGGTGATGAGGTCACGATTACCGAGGCAGGCGAACTCATGGTTAACGGGGCTGTTGTGGTGGAAAGCGATATCACCACGCCGACGCCGCGCTACGAGTCTGCTGTGGACTATCCCGTACACCTGGCAGCGGATGAGTTCTTTGTGCTGGCCGATCTGCGCGAGGGTGGGCATGACAGCCGCCTGTATGGGCCAATTGCCCGTTCGCAGATCAAAGGCAACGTGATCAGCGTGCTGCGCAGGTCGAACCTGTAGGCACGGAGATTGGTTTTATTAAGGGCATGTGCCCGAGAGGAAGGATACAACATGAAAACTGGAAAGAGGCGACTGGCGGCGTTTACAGTTGTGGCTGCCACGATGCTGCTGGCTTTGGTGGGAGTTGTCACGCCCGCGTGGGCGGAGGAGGGATCTGCTACTCCGCATCTGCCGGTAACTGACAACAAAGTTACGATTGCCTCAAAACTCACCATGGATGAGAACGCCATGGTGCCGAGTGTGATGTTTAAATATTCGATTGCGCCGGCGGATTCGAGTGAGTGTGCGAGTACGAGCGGCATGCCCGTTACTCCTGGAGTGCCCGATGCCGTTTCGCTTTCACCGGATTCCGTTAATTACTCTGATAAAAAGTTGAAGCATGAGAACGCCGGCGGCACTACGACAATAACCGCTCAATTGAGTGCCGTCCTTGATGTCTCAGAGTTCACGGCTCCGGGCATCTACCGATACAAAATTACGCAGCAGAAGCCAGTCTTGGATGGCCTCAACGTTACGAATGGGGCGCTGTTCCTCGATGTTTACGTAGAAAATAATGGCACGGGCTATGTTGTCAAGGGCTGTACTCTTAGCGCAGAAGCAGGTTCGGGCAAGAAGACCGATGGCTTTGTAAACGATTATGCCACCCATAAGCTGACTATTAAAAAGATTGTCGCGGGTAACCAGGGTGACAAGAACAAGGACTTTCAGTTTACCGTCAGCCTTAGCGGCGCTACCGGTGAAACCTATAAGTACGTCAAAGTGAAAAAAGACGGCACTTCCACGCCCGGAGATGTAGCCAATTCGGGATCTACGGTTTCAGTGAACCTTAGAGACGGAGACTACATCATCTTTTATGGTCTTTCATCGGAGGACACGTATGCCGTAACTGAGGGCGACTACAAGAAGGAAGGTTATGAAACGTCGTACAAGATTGGGGAGACTGGCAACGAAACAAAGTCCAATACTATTTCTCCGAAGGGTATCGGTACTTCTGACACCACGGTGACCTTTACCAACACCAAAGAGGCTACCGTTCCCACCGATGTTATTCGGACGGTCGTTCCCTATGCGGCAATCGTCGCGTTTGCTGCCGTGATGGGCGTGGTCTTCTTCCGTCCTCGTCGTAACCGCCGTTAAAACAGCGAGGATTACAGCCGATGGAGCTTAAACGCATGGCTCGGCTGGCGAGAGCCGGCGACCGCGTACTTACGTGGTTTGCCGGCTTTATCGTGCTGCTCATGCTGCTGTACGGGGGCTATTCGCTGTGGGATACAAACAACGTTATGAACGGCGGGTTCATCAGCGATGAGCTGCTGCACTACAAACCCACCGGGGCCAACGATTGCGCACGCCTGCAGGAACTGATGGCCAAAAATCCCGACGTGGTCGGATGGGTCACCATCGATGGCACCAACATCGACTATCCCTTTGTTCAGGGAAAAGATAACCAGGAATACCTCAACAAAAACGTGTTGGGGGAGTCCGCGGTTTCGGGAGCGGTGTTTTTGGATACGCGCAACAGTCGCGCGATGACCGATTCCTACAATCTGCTCTATGCGCACCACATGGATAACGGCGCGATGTTTGGCGATGTCGACCGGTTTTTAGACATGGGCTTCTTTGGCCTGCACCGCACAGGCACGCTCTACACAAAGGATGGGGCGTTCCGCCTGCGCATTGTTGCCGTGTGCTCGTTTGCTGCGAGTGATGACATTATCTTTGGGCCGGGAAACCTGGACCAGGCCTCGATGCAGACGCTGCTCACGCATGTCTCGCAGACGGCGGTGCATGAGAACATGGATGACGTTGGCCCCGATGCACGCATCATCGCGCTTTCTACCTGCAGTGATAAAACAAACGGGCGCCGAGCACTTATAGCAGAGGTCTTGCAGCTCATTGAATATCCCGATTAAGCTGCGCCCCATAGGCTGCATCAAGTTTGAGGCTCTCGGTCCATCATGGTAGAGTTGACCGCGCGTGAATTTCAGCACACTGCGTGCTACTTGCTTTTTTGTCATTTAGGGGATTGAACTTGTGAATACTTCTGTCGCCAAGAAGGCCAGCCAGGCGGTGCGCCTGCTCATGATGGTGCTCACGGCAGTTCTCATCTTCTTCTTCATCAATGTTATGCTGCTCGTCTCCGATATCCAGGGCACGGCGCGCGTGGTCAACTACGCCGGTCTGGTGCGCGGTACCACGCAGCGAATCGTTAAGCTCGAGGATGCGGGCCAGCCTCAAGATGACCTGCTCAAAGCCGTGGATTCATACATCAACGGTTTGCGTTACGGAAGTGACGACCTCAACCTCGTCCGTCTCGACGACGACGAGTATCAGGCAAAAATGACCGAGCTTGCTAATTATTTTGATGAGCTTTGCACCGAGATCATCCGCGTGCGCGAAGTCGGCTATGAGAACACCGACAGCATCTCTATGAGCGAGGAGTTCTTTGGCATTTGCGACGATGCTACGCGACTCGCAGAGGACTACTCTCAGGAGAAGGCGTCGGCGCTCAACTATCTCGAGGGCTTGGTGATCATCGACATCATGGGATTGGTGGCGGCCTTTGCGGTCGAGCTTGTTCGCGCGGTGCGAACTGCCGCGCTCAATCGCGAACTGCAGAGCAAAGTCTATCTCGACGGAGCCGCGGGACTGCCCAACAAGAACAAGTGCGAGGAGATCTTGGGGCAGGAGCAGTCTGTCTCCGCGGAGGCGCCCGTTGCGGTGTGCGTTTTCGACCTTAACAATCTGCATGCGGTCAATAACAGCTTTGGTCACGAGAAGGGCGACGAATACATCCGCTCTTTTGCCCGGCAGCTGGGGCGTGTGTCGTCCGAGACCTGCTTCGTGGGTCGCGACGGCGGCGATGAGTTTATCGCGGTGCTGTGGGATGCCGATCGAGCTGCCGTGGAGTCCTGTCTCGCTCGGGTTCGTGCGAACGTGAACGAGTATTCCGAGGCTCACCCCGACATGCCTATTAGCTATGCGGTGGGCTATGCGCTTTCCAGTGATTTTGATGAACCGCCTACGATGCGCGAGCTCTTTTCCCAAGCCGACAAAAACATGTACATCGACAAGAACCGCGTAAAGACAGCCGAGACAGCTGGGCCGCAACGCGAGGAGCGGTAAGCCTGTAACAGAGGGTATAGAAAAGCCTCCGCAGCCCGTGTGGCTGCGGAGGCTTTATTCGTTGCGGCGCATTGTGTTTGGGTCGTTGAGATGAGTCGATTTGCCCCGAAAGAGGAGGGCATTGACCTTAGGGTCATGCCCGACGAATGAGCGGCAAATCGGCCATCTCGGCGAGCCGAACTACTCCAGCTCAAACGCTCCGGTATAGAGCTGGTAGTAATACCCGCGCTTGGCGATCAGCTCGTCGTGGTTGCCGCGCTCGATGATGCGGCCGTGATCCAGACAGATGATCGCGTCGGAGTTGCGCACGGTGGACAGGCGGTGCGCGATGACAAACGTCGTGCGGCCTTCCATGAGCTTGTCCATGCCGGCTTGCACGATGGCCTCGGTGCGGGTATCGATGCTCGACGTGGCCTCGTCCAGGATCATCGCCGGCGGATCGGCGACGGCGGCGCGTGCGATCGAGATCAGCTGGCGCTGGCCCTGCGACAGCTGTGCGCCGTTGCCGGTGAGCATGGTGTCGTAGCCGTCGGGCAGGCGGGTGATAAAGTCGTCCGCGCCCGCGAGCTTGGCCGCTGCGATGCACTCCTCGTCGGTAGCGTCCAGGTTGCCGTAGCGGATGTTATCCATCACAGTGCCGGTGAACAGGTTCACGTCCTGCAGCACCACGCCCAGCGAGCGGCGCAGATCTGCCTTGCGGATCTTGTTGACGTTGATGCCGTCGTAGCGGATTTTGCCGTCGGCGATGTCATAGAAGCGGTTAATGAGGTTGGTGATGGTCGTCTTGCCGGCACCGGTGGCGCCGACAAACGCGACCTTCTGGCCCGGCTTGGCAAACACGGACACGCCGTGCAGCACCTCGTGGTCGGGCGTGTAGCCAAAGTCGACGTTGTCCATGACCAGGTCGCCGCGCAGCGGTACGTACTCGATCTCGCCGGTTGCGCGGTGCGGATGTTTCCACGCCCACATGCCAGTGTGGTGGTCGGCCTCCTCGAGCTGCCAGGTGTCGGGGTTCACCTGCGCGTTGACGAGCGTCACGTAGCCTTCGTCGGCCTCGGGCTCCTCGTCGATGAGCTCAAAGATGCGGTCGGCGCCGGCGAGGCCCATGACCACGGCGTTGATCTGCTGCGAGATCTGACCGATCTGTCCGCAGAACTGTTTGGTCATGTTGAGGAACGGCACCACGACGGCGATGGACAGCGCCATGCCCGAGATGCTCAGGTTGGGCACGCCCAGCGCCAGGAAAATGCCGCCTGCCAGTGCGACCAGCACGTAGAGCAGGTTGCCTAGGTTCATAAGGATGGGCATGAGGATGTTGGCGTACATGTTGGCCTTCTGCGAGACCTCGAAGAGCTTTTCGTTGCGCTCGTCAAAATCGGCCTCGGCGGCAGACTCGTGGCAGAACGCCTTGACGACCTTCTGGCCGTTCATGACTTCCTCGATATGGCCCTCGACCACGCCGAGCTCGGTCTGCTGCGCAATAAAGAAGCGCGCGGAGTTGGAGCCGAGCAGCTTGGTCATAAAGGTCATAAAGGCGACGCCGGCCACAATGATCAGGCACATCCACACGCTGTAGTACAGCATGATAAAGAACACCGTGACGATGACGATGGTCGTCATGAGCAGGTTGGGCAGCGACTGGCTGATCATCTGGCGCAGCGTGTCGATATCGTTGGTGTAGTGGCTCATGATGTCGCCGCGCTGGTGTGTGTCGAAGTAGCGGATCGGCAAGTCCTGCATGCGGTTGAACATCTTCTCGCGCAGCTTCTCGAGCGAGCCCTGCGTGACGATGGCCATGGCGCGGTTCCAGAACAGCGAGGACAGGATGCCGACGCCGTAGATGCAGGCGAGGGTGGTCACGAGCTGTGCGATCTTGGGCTGTGCAGCTTCCCAATCGCCCGACTGCCACGATTCGCTAATAATCTGCAGGGCGCTCTGAAGGAAGGTCGCGCCGATGGAGTTGATGATGGCGCAGAGCACCACGCCGACGACGACGAGGGGCAAAAGCACGGGGTAGAAGCCAAAGAGCGTCTTGATGAGGCGCGACATGGTGCCACCCTTGCGGTTGAGCGCGCGCTCGGCGGTCGTTGCCTTACTCATATGCCTCGCCTCCTTCCTGGGTCTGAGCTTGTGTTGCGGATGCCTCGGTGTCGGCTTCGACGGCCTCTTCGCCCTCGGCAGACATCTTGTTCTGCGAGGTAAAGGTCTCGCGGTAGATCTCGCTCGTCTTGAGCAGCTCATCGTGGTTGCCGATCTGCGCGATGCGGCCGCCCTCCATGACGATGATGCGGTCTGCATCCTGCACGGAGCTAATGCGCTGGGCGATGATGAGCTTGGTCGTGTTGGGCAGATAGCTTGCCAGCCCTGCGCGGATCTTGGCGTCGGTCTTGGTGTCGACGGCGCTGGTGGAGTCGTCCAGGATCAAGATCTTGGGGCGACGCAGCAGGGCACGCGCAATGCACAGGCGCTGCTTCTGACCGCCGGAAACATTGGAGCCGCCCTGCTCGATCCAGGTGTCATAACCCTTGGGGAAGCCATCGACAAACTCATCGGCGCAGGCCAGATGTGCCGCCTCGCGGACTTCCTCGTCGGTGGCGTTCGGGTCGCCCCAGCGCAGGTTTTCGGCAATGGTGCCGCTAAACAGTACGTTTTTCTGCAGCACCATGGCCACCTGGTGGCGCAGCGCGTCCAGGTCGTAGTCGCGTACGTCCATGCCGCCCACGCGCACGGTGCCTTCGGTGGCGTCGTACAGGCGGGCGATGAGGTTTACAAGCGTGGACTTGGCCGAGCCGGTACCGCCGATGATACCGATGGTCTCGCCGCTCTTAATGTGCAGGTCGATATCGTCGAGCGCCTGGCGCTTCGCATGCGCGGAATACTTAAAGCTCACGTGGTCAAAGTCGATGGAACCGTCGGCAACCTCGAGCACGGGCTCGGCGGGATCGGCGATCGTGGGCTCGGCGGCCAGCACCTCGGTAATGCGGTGCGCCGATTCGTCGGCCATGGTCACCATGACAAAGATCATCGACAGCTGCATCAGGCTCATGAGGATCGCGAAGCCATAGGTAAAGATCGAGGAGAGCTGGCCCACGTCGAACAGCGTGCCCTGGCTCGTGATGATGAGCTTGGATCCCAGGTAGATGATGACGACAAATGCGCCGTTGACGCAGATGTTCATCATGGGGTTGTTAAAGGCGAGCAGCTTCTCGGCGCGGGTGAAGTCCATCTGGACGTCGCGCGCGGCGGTGGCGAACTTCTCCTTCTCAAAGTCTTCGCGCACGTAGCTCTTGACCACGCGCATGCCGGTGACGTTTTCCTCGACGGACTCGTTGAGCGCGTCGTACTTGCGGAACACGCGGGCAAAGATCGGGCGCACCTTATAGATGATAAAGAACAGGCCAAAGCCCAGCAGCGGAATGATGACCAGGTAGACCATGGCGACGCTGCCGCCCATGGCGTAGGCCATGGCAAAGGCAAAGACCAGCACCAGCGGCGCGCGCACGGCGATGCGGATGAGCATCATAAAGGCCTGCTGCACGTTGTTGATGTCGGTGGTGAGGCGGGTGACGAGCGAGGAGCTCGAGAACTCATCGATGTTGGCAAAGCTGAACGTCTGGATCTTGTAGAACAGGTCGTGACGCAGGTTCTTGGCGAAGCCGCAGCTCGCATGACTGCAGGTGACGCCGGCGGCGGCACCAAAAGCGAGCGACGTCAGTGCGATGAGCACCAAAAAGCCTGCGGTGGGAAGCATCTGGGCGACGGTGGCACCGTCTTTGATGGCGTCGATCATGTCGGCGGTGATAAACGGGATCATCATTTCGCAGAGCACCTCGCCAAGCACCAGCAGCGGCGTGGCGATCGTGACCTTCTTGTAATCGCGGATGCTTCCCATGAGGGTTTTAATCATCCAGTTCCTCCCAGGTTACGCGGATTTTTTCGAGCATCTCGGCGAGCTGTTCGCGCTCGTCGTGCGTAAGGGCGCTAAAGGCCTGTTCCCTAAAGCGAATGCGGGCTGCCTGGTCGATGCGGGCGTTTTCCCGGCCGGTTTCGGTCAGGCGAATGGTGAGTTGCCGTCGATCCTTGGGGTTACGGCTGCGTTCAATGAGGCCGTTGACCTCGAGCTTGGACAGGATCTCGGAAAGCGACCCCGGCTTGAGGTCAAAGTGCATGCCGAGTTCCTGCTGCGACATCTCGCCGCCGGGCTGCTTGGCCAGCAGGCAGATGATGGGCGCCTTGCCGGACACGCCTCCGCCATGAAAATGCATGTAATGGCCGCAAAAACCCAGGCCGCTCAGGATGCGCTTGGCGAGTTTGTCTTCGGCGCTGACCGCTTCGGGTACATCCGCCGGCTGTGACGGGTCGCCGCCGGGCTCGTGCGAACAAAGGTTAAGAGGTTCATCGCACATGAATTAGTGTTGCTCCTTTCTTTAGTTAGGTAGTGGAATTGTTTTGTGCCTAACCAATCTAGGAGCATGAGAAATGAATGTCAAGGTACCAAACTAGTGGTTACGCGGTTTTACCAAACCGCGTAACGGCTCGACGCTGCAAACCCGCCAGAGCGGCAATCTGCCTTTCAACTTCGGCGGCATGACCAGAAGGTCAATGCCGCCTCGTTTCAAGGCACCTTGCTCACTCTGGCGAGTTTTCGCTGACTTCGCCAAAACATCGGTGTTGCCCGACCAGTCGTTTTGGCACTTAGGTGGCACTTAGGGACGTTCCTTATGTGCCGGCACTTGGGGACACTCCTTGCGCTGATAGTCGTTGGGTTAGTCGTTGGGGACGTTCTTGTTTGACTAGTCATTTAAGAACGTCCCCAACGACTAACTTCCTTCCCGTAACCTTTCCGCAACAATTCGACCTCCACGGCACCAGCGCCCGCCTGCCGTGCTCCCTGCGCTACACTTAGTCGCACTGTGGCGCTGCTGCGCCGTGCCCGAACCAAGGGAGACCCTCATGAAGAACACTCAGCTGCTGCTGATTAACGATATGTGCGGCTACGGCAAGGTCGCGCTTTCCGCCATGCTGCCGGTGCTGTCGCACATGGGCTACCGTATCCATAACCTGCCGACGGCGCTCGTTTCCGACACGCTCAACTACCCCAAGTTCTACATCCACGACACCACGGAGTACGTGCGCCAGAGCCTCGCCATCTGGGAGGAGCTCGGCTTTGAATTCGACGCCATCTCGACCGGCTTTATCGTGACCGAGGAAGAGACGCGCATCATCTCGGACTTTTGCCACCGCCGTGCGCAAAAGGGCACCAAGGTGTTCGTCGACCCCATCATGGGCGACAACGGCAAGCTCTATGCGGGCGTGCCCGAGTCCACGATTGGCCTTATGCGGCACCTGCTCGAGTGCGCCGACTACGCGGTTCCCAACTACACCGAGGCCTGTTTGCTCACCGACACGCCTATCGTCGAGCAAATTACGCCCGATGAGGCCCGCGCCCTTGTGGACGCCGTGCGCGAGCTGGGTGCCAAGTCGGTGGTCATTACGAGCGCCGTAGTCAATGGCACGAACGCGGTTATTGGTTACGACCATGTGGCGGGGGAGTACTTTACGATTCCCTTTGAGCTCATTCCGGTCTATTTCCCGGGCACGGGCGACACGTTCTCGGCGGTGCTCGTCGGCCGCGTTATGGCAGGCTGGAGTCTGCAGCGCACGACGTCCGATGCCATGCGCGTGGTGGCAGAGCTTATCGAGCGCAATGCCGACCAAGAGGACAAATCGGCCGGCCTTCCCATCGAGGCCTGCCTGGATGTGATCGACCATGAGTAATGCTGGCGAGGGCGGCATCAAGCCTGCGGGCGATAACAAGCCGCTCGGCGCGCCGCGTGGCAAGCGTCCGCGTATCCGCGTGAGCTGCGTGGACCAGCTGGGTGCGTGCCGCTGCCACCATGGTCACAAGCCGGGCGACGTTTTTGACTTCGACCGAGACCGCGGCAAGATGTGCGCCATGGCCTGCCATGTGGGCTTTCCCTATATCGATATCCTGCGCTATGGCGGAACTGTGCCTGGCAACGAGCCCGGTACGGCAAAGTTCTGCTGCCCCGAGGTCGATACGCTGAACGTCTGGCTTGCCGAGATCGTTGACGAGTAGTCGAGCGCAATGTGTCAAAGGGACAGCCCCTTTGACACATTCGCCGGTGGTGCCCCTTCTTTTGCTTATAATCTCAAATCTCTGCATTTCATTTGATTTTAGGTTCTAAAAATTCTGCGTTTCATCGATAATCAAGCGTATAAAACTTTGCATTTCATTTGATGACACTGAGGAGAGAGCCTATGCTGCGCAGGAAAATAGCGGCAGAGCTGGAGCGTTGGCTGAAGTCTGCCGAGCAAAAGGCCTTATTCATCACGGGTTCTCGCCAGATCGGCAAAAGCTATTCGATTCGCGCATTTGGCAAAGCCAGCCATGCAACCTACATCGAGCTTAACCTCATGGAAAATCGCCAGGCAAAAGATGCTCTTCTCGAGGCGCGGGATGCCGATGATTTCATCAGCAGGGTGACGCTTCTTTCGGGAAAGTCGATTGCACCAGGCAAAACGCTCGTGTTTATCGATGAGGTCCAAGAGGCCCCCGACATCATGACGATGGCAAAGTTCCTTGTTGAGGACGGGAGGTGCCGCTGGGCGTTTTCGGGGTCAATGCTCGGGACTCAGTTCAAGGGCTTCAGGTCCTATCCCGTGGGGTATGTCCACGAGCTTAGGATGTTCCCGCTCGATTTTGAGGAGTTTTGCTGGGCAACCGGGGTGAGCGAGGGGGCTCTCCAAACGATACGTGACGCGTGTATCAGCGAGAGGCCCATTCCTGATTACATTCATGACGCGATGATGGCAAACTTCAGGACCTATACCGTTGTCGGCGGAATGCCGGAGGTCGTGCAGCGTTTCCTTGACACGCAGGGCGACCTTGCCTCTGTTCGTCAGCTACAGTCCGAGCTCAACGAACAGTACCGACGGGATATTTCCAAGTATGCAAGCGGGCGTGCCCTTCAGGTGCAGAGCATCTACGATCAGCTCCCCATTATGCTCGAGGGCGAACACAAGCGTTTCGTGCTCAATTCCATTGACCCCAAGGCTCACTACGAGAAGTACCAGCGAGATTTTGTCTGGCTTGCCGATGCCGGCGTTGCTCTCAAAGCCGATATCGTAACCGAGCCAAAATCGCCCCTGCTCAAGACGGCACGGCCATCGCAGTTCAAGCTATATCAATCGGATACGGGCATGTTGATGGCGCGCTACCCCGTTGGAGTCGCCCAAGCGGCGTATCTTGATAGCAAGGAGCCCAATCTGGGCGGCATTTACGAAAACGTGGTGACCCAGCAGCTGGCTACCCAAAATCGCCAGCTTTACTACTATCAGACAAAAAAGCGCGGTGAAGTGGACTTTGTTGTCGATGGACCGGATGGGACGGCTGTTCCGATCGAGGTTAAATCGGGCTCCTATTACCACGCGCACGCTGCGCTCGGTCATGTGCTTGATACGGCTGAATATGGCGTAAGGCTCGGGATCGTTTTCTCGAGAGGCAACGTTGAGCGCAACGGAGCGGTTCTCTATTTGCCGCTATATGCGACCTGGGCCCTTTCGGATGTTTTGGGCGACTCCTGCGCCGAGGGGATAAAGCTGGAGGTCAAGCCGGTCTAGGGCCAGTCCCGGATGTGGCAAAGGGGCAGTCCCTTTGCCACATTCATGAGTGTGGGAGATTATCCACGCTCGTTTCGCGCCGAAGGCGTGGTCCGCGACCTCGCTTGCCTACAGCTGCTCGAGCATGGCGGTGCAACCGGCGAGTACATCGCGGTAGGTGGCGTCGAAATTGCCGGTGTACCAGGGGTCGGCCACGTCGCCGGGGCGATCGGTCCAATCGAGCAGGCGCGAGATCTTGCCATCGGGGTCCTTCCCAAAAATTCGGTACAGGGCGCGGGCGTTCTCGTCGTCCATATAGACAATGTGGTCCCAGTCGCCATACTCCGCGCGACGCACCTGACGTGCGCGATGTGCGACGACGGGAATCCCGACCTCGCGTAGCTTGGCAATGGTGCCGTGGTGTGGCGGGTTGCCGATCTCCTCGGTCGAGGTCGCAGCGGAATCAATGACAAACTCGCCCGCGCGCCCGGCGCGCCGCACTAGCTCGGTAAACACGGACTCAGCCATCGTCGAGCGACAGATGTTCCCATGGCAGATAAACAGTACACGTTGCATATGCGGTTTCCTTTCGATCGCCATCATCGAGCTCGAGTATCGCATCTACGCCTGCGCCCTTGCCCGCCTGCGCTCCCAGTGAGCCAATTTAATCGTCACCAGCGTAAGCACCCAGGCCACAAGCGAGAACGCGGCACCCACTGCGCCTACGTGCGCAATGCCAATGCTGCTTACCACGGCGCCGCCCACTGCGGTGCCAAACGAGATGCCGACGTTAAACGCCATGGGCTCAACCGAACTTGCGAGTACCATCGACTTGGGATGGCGGCTGCGTGCCACGTCCATGAAGTGCGTGATGCACGACACCGAGAACAAGTACATGAGCAGCGCCAAGCTAAAGACAAAGGCCAGCGCGAGCGGCATGGTGCCGCCCACAGCAAACAGCCCGAGTAACGCCGCAGCCTGCAGCACGAACGTCACAAGCAGCGCCTTCATGCCAAAGCGCGCATCGATCCATCCGCCCAGGATGTTCGAGATCAGGCAGAACACGCCGTAGGCCATGAGCGTGGTACTGGCTTCGACCGTGCCCATGCCCAGCACCTGCTCAAGATAAGGCGTCACGTAGCCATAGAAAACGTAGACCGAGCCCACGCCAAACAAGAAGATGAGCATGCCGGTGATGATACTCGGCTCGCGTAGTAGCCCCGCCTGCTCGCGAAAAGTGGCGGGCTCGTCGGTTTGCCCAGCGCGCGGCATAAACGCCACGAGCGCTCCGCAGATCAGAACGGCAAAGGTCAGCGTGCCGTACATGGCCACGTGCCAATCGAGTGTGTCGGCCACAAACTTGCCAATCGAGGTCACAAAGACCATCGCCACGGAAAACGCGCCGTACACGACCGAGATGGCAAGTGAGGTTTGCTGCGGGGATAGCAGCTCAGGGATGTACGTCACGCCCACGGCGAGCAGCGCACCCGAGACAGAGCCCAGGACAATGCGTGAGATAAACAGCACCTGGAAGTTGGGAGCCAACGCCATGACCAGGTTGCCGAGCACAAAGACGACGCTATAGCACACGAGCAGCTGGTAGCGGCGGAATCGCCCCGTGCTGAGCGCGAGCACCGGCGTCGCGATAGCGTAGACGAGCGCAAACACGCTGATGAGCTGGCCCGCAGTGGCAAGTGATATGCCGAGTTCCGTTGCCAAGTCGCTTTCGATGCCGATGACCACGAACTCGGAGCAGCCGAGCGAGAATCCCAACAGCACGAGCAGCGCCAGGCAGAGCTTGGTGCGCGCGGGGGAGAGCGCGGCGGCGTTTGGCTTACTTTTAGGCGTGGTTGCGGCGGTCAAGGTTGTCACTCCAATGTCGCATGAATAAGCGGGATTCAATCCCTGCAACTCTAACAGAATGTGACAAAGGGGCAGTCCCTTTGTCGCATGGAGGGCTTGTCTGTATAGTCGCAATACAGGCGAAGATGGTCTCAGGTACATCGCGGGCGGCAGGAGATCCCATGGGTATGCACACGACAAAGGTTGCAGTGGGCGAGGGCAAGTTTGCGCTCGAGGCCCAGCTGACGGTGACGCCGCGAGGCATGGCGGTGTACGCCTGCTCGCCGGAGTTTGCGCACCTGGGCGCCACGGCGCAGGCCATTCCGCGCCCCGAGCCCGGCCGTACGGCAACGGTGAGCATCCTGGCCGTTCCGTGCCATCGAGACGAGATCCCGGCGCACGATATCGCGGCGGCGCTGGCCACGCGCTTTGGCGTGCCGGTAGTTGCAAGCACGGGTTTTCATGTTGAACAAGCGAGCGGTGACGACCTGCAGCGCGTGCTCGACACCACCAAGGAGCTCATCGCCGCGCTCGAGGAAGCCGCAGCCCGCATTCTGCGCGCCGGCTGGGATGAGGGCGGTGCGGGCGCCGAGGTCGTGGCGGTCGATGCTGCGACCGGCGAGGCGCTTGGCCCCGTCGACCGCATCGAGGCCCATGCTGGTGAGGGCATCCTGCATCAGGCATTTCTGACGCTTTTGGTCGAGGGCCGGGGCGAAGACGCGCGCCTGCTGCTCTGTCGCCGCAGTCCGCTCAAGCGCCTGTGGGGCGGGGTGCTGGCCGATAGCTGCGCCGGCCATCCGCTCCCCGGGGAAGACGTCGCGGCCGCCACGGCGCGCCGCATCAACGAAGAGCTCGGCATTACGCGCGAGCCCGATCAGCTCAAGCACCTCGGACACGTGGTGTACCGCGAGGACCACGGCGACGGTCGCTGCGAGTGCGAATGGTGCGAGGTCTACCTTGCCCATGTTGAGCCGGGCGAGCTGCATATCAACCAAGAGGAGATCTCGGAAGTGCGTCGCGTGGCTCCGTCCGAGCTCAAAGGCTACCTGCAGGGTCACCCCGAGCAGCTGGCCCCCTGGCTCCGCGAGGCCCTCGGCGACCCATTCATCCGCACGGCCCTCGCTATGTAAAAAAGACAGTCCCTTTGCCACATCCAAACCGTCACAACATTCGGCGAAAATCTCGAAAACGAGGAAAAGCGTCGAATGTTGTGACGGTTTTTGTCTAGGGAATCGCTTCTCATCCAAAAAATCCGCTTGACTGTATTGCCGCAACACAGCGCAACGTAAGGGGTGTCCGATAACGGGCGCCCCTTTTTAAGCGGCAACATGGCTGCGAATTCGGAGCGCCCCCAACAAGAAAGGTGGGGAGATGGAAGCGGAAAAGAAGGCGTTTAAGATCACCAAGCGCGAAATTGGCTTTGTGCTGGGTATCGTTGTCTTTTTGCTGGTGAAGTTTCTTCCTTTGGCGGAGCTGAGCTCGACGGTCGAGCTCACGGTCGGCGGTCAGACCTGTCTGGCACTGACGCTCGCCACGGTGGTGTTCTGGGCATGCGGCGTGGCACAGCCGGGCTTTGTGGGCCTGCTCTACTGCGCACTGCTCGTCCTGTTCAAGGTGTGCGTGGACGACACGGGCGCCGCGAGCATCTCGGCGACGGTCGCCTCCACGTTTAGCTCGTGGACCAAGGCCACCATGTGGCTCGTCATCGGCGCCTACCTCATCGCCAGCGCGGTCAAGGAGTCGGGCCTGGGCGAGCGCATCGCCTACGCGTTCATGCTCAAGTTCGTGCGCGACGCCAAGTCGCTCATCATCTCGATCTTCGCGCTCACCTTTGTGCTGTCGCTGCTGATCCCGCATCCGTTCCCCCGCGCCTTCCTCATCCTCGCCGTCGTCTCGGTCATCGCCGAGTCCGCCGGCTACGGTGACGACGACAAGGGCAAGCTCGGCTTCCTCGTGTTTGCCGCTGCCGCCCCGGGTTCCATGTTCTTCCTGACGGGCGACTCCACGCTTAACCCGCTCGTTGCGCAGTACAGTGCCGAGGCCGGCGGCATGAGCCCGTCCTTCGTCGACTGGTTCCTGTACATGAGCGTGCCTATGCTGGTTGCGCTGCTGTGCACCCTGTTCCTGGGCCTTTTCCTCTTTAAGCCCAGCAAGGAGCTCGTCTACGATCGCGAGCAGATCGTGGCCAAGCAGGCCGCGCTCGGCAAGCTCTCCGTCAAGGAGATCCGCACCATCGTGTGGCTTGTCATCGCCATCGCGCTGTGGCTCACCGTCTCGGGCGACTATATCGGCTGGGTCACCCTGGCCATTGGCGTTGCTCTCGCCATGCCCATCATCGGCGAAGTCCTCACTCCCGCCAGCTGGAACGCTGTCGACATCAAGTCCCTCATGTTCCTGACGGCCGCCATGGCCGTGGGCTCCGTGGGCGGTGCCACCGGCATGAACGCCTGGATCGCCGACGTCGTGCTCCCCAGCTCCGTGCCTGAGAACATCTTCCTGTTCGCCCTGCTCGTCGCCGCGCTTTCCATGATCATCCACATGTTCATGGGCTCGGTCATGGCCGTGCTCGGCGTGTGCGTGCCGGCATTTATCAGCTTTGCCGCCGGCTCCAGCGTGAGCCCACTCGCCGTGGCGCTCATCGTCTTCACGTCCATCAACATCCACTACATCCTGCCGTTCCATAACCTGCCGATCCTTATCGGCGAAGGCAAGGACGCCGGCGGCTACACCTCCAAAGAGGCTATGCGCATGGGCATCCCCCTCACCGCGGTCGTCTTTGTCGTCGTGCTGGTCGAGGCCGCCTGGTTCCACCTCTTTGGCCTGATGTAAGCGGTCGAGCGCCCCGGCTGTAAGCAGCCAAGCGCTTGAACTTCGAGTGGTCGAGCGCTCCATTTGTGAGCGCCGCGGCCCCATTACGTTACCCCGTCCGGCGGCACCCCGTCGCCGGACACTCTCCCGAAAGGAGTACGCCATGTCCACTACCGATGCTTCCCAGATCCACGACTTGCGTTCCGCGCTCGACTTTTTGCGTGAGATGCCGGGCCAGCTGCTCGAGACCGACACCCAGGTCGATCCCGATGCCGAGGTCTCGGGCGTCTACCGTCACGTCGGTGCTGGCGGCACCGTCATGCGCCCGACCAAAGAGGGTCCGGCGATGGTCTTCAACAACGTCAAGGGCTTTGACGACGCCAAGGTCTGCATCGGTATGCTTGCCAGCCGCAAGCGCGTTGCCGCCCTGCTCGACCTGGACGAGGAGCACCTGGGCCTCGAGATCGGCAAGCGCTTCGAGAACCTGATCGCCCCCGAGCAGATCGCCGAGGGCAAGCACGTCGACTGCCAGGAGGTCGTGTACAAGGCGACCGACGAGGGCTTTGACCTGCGCAAGATCGTTCCCGCTCCCACCAACACGCCCGTTGACGGCGGCCCCTACATCACCATGGGCCTCGCCTATGGCACGAGCCCCGATGGCACCCAGTCCGACGTAACCATCCACCGCTTCTCCTGCGTCGACAAGGACAAGCTCGCCATGTGGATCACCCCGGGCAGCCGTCACCTGGGTGCGTTCTTTGACGAGTACTGCCAGCGCGGCGAGGATATGCCCATCTCCATCTCCATCGGCCTGGACCCCGCCGTGTACATGTGCTGCGGCTTCGAGGCTCCCACCACGCCGCTCGGCTTCAACGAGCTGCAGATCGCCGGCGCCCTGCGCGGCCGCGCCGTCGAGCTTGCCGACTGCGTCACCGTTCCGCAGAAGTGCATTGCCAATGCCGAGTACGTGCTCGAGGGCTACCTCATGCACGACGAGACCATCAACGAGGATGTCAACGGCCACGGCTACGCCATGCCCGAGTTCCCCGGCTACACCGGTGGCGCCAAGGTCTGCCCGGTGATCAAGATCACCGCCGTCACCACGCGCGTCAACCCCATTATGGAGAGCTGCATCGGCCCTTCGCACGAGCACGTGTCCATGGCCGGTATCCCCACCGAGGCCTCCATCTACAAGATGGTCGAGACCGCTATCCCGGGCCGCCTGCTCAACGTTCACGCCGCTCCCTGCGGTGGCGGCAAGTTCGTTGCCATCATGCAGTTCAAGAAGTCGAGCAAAAATGACGAGGGCCGTCAGCGCAACGCCGCCATGCTCGCCTTCTCGGCGTTCTCCGAGCTCAAGCACGTCATCCTTGTCGACGAGGATGTCGACATCTTCGATATGAGCGACGTGATGTGGGCCATGACCACGCGCTTCCAGGCCGACGTGGACCTCATCACCATCCCCGGTTGCCACTGCCACGTGCTCGATCCGTCCAACGACCCCGCGTTCGATCCTTCGATCCGCGAGCACGGTATCGCCTGCAAGGCCATCTTCGACTGCACGGTTCCGTTTAACCTCAAGAAGAACTTCATCCGCTCGCAGTTCATGGAGATCGACAAGGACAAGTGGGCCGCCGAGCTCGCCTTCTAGTAAGTAGCCCTACCAAGTAGTTAAGGAGTTGTCATGCCTGAGTCTTCTGTTCGTCCCCGTCGCATTGTCGTTGGCGTGTCTGGCGCCAGCGGTGCGGCACTGGGCCTTGAATGCCTCAAATGCCTGCGCCAGGCCGGCGCTGAGTCGGCGCTTGTCGTCACGCGCGGGGGAGAGATCACCATCGAGCAGGAGCTCGGCATGACGCTCGACGAGTTTGCGTGCTATGCCGATGTGGTCTACGACAACAAGAACATTGGCGCTGCCATCGCAAGCGGCACCTATCCGGTCGACGGCATGATCGTGGCTCCCTGCTCCATGAAGACGCTCGCCGGCATCGCGAGCGGCTACAGCGAAAACCTGTTGCTGCGTGCGGCCGATGTGCAGATGAAAGAGCAGCGCCGCCTGGTGCTTATGGTGCGCGAGACGCCCTTCAGTGCGATCCATGTCGACAACATGGCACGCCTGGCGCGCGTGCCGGGCGTCATGCTCATGCCGCCCATGCTCACGTTTTACAACGGCCCCGCCACGCTCGATGAGGCGGTGCATCACATCGCCGCCAAGGCACTCGAGGCCGTCGGCGTGTCGTGCGCCAACTATAAGCGCTGGTCATAGGCATCTTTAGGGTAGGATACGAGTAGTGTTTGAGCCCGCTGCCCCTGTGGGCGGCGGGCTTTTCGTGTCAAAGGGTGTGTCGGGAGGACCTATGCAGACGGGTATGTATGCGATTAGCGAGATGGCGAGCTTGTTTAACGTTTCGCGCCAAACGCTCATCTACTACGACAAGATCGGTCTGTTTAAACCCGCCGTGGTTAACGAAAAAGGCTACCGTTTCTATTCGCCCACGCAGATCCCGCTCATGCGTCTGATCTGCATGCTGCGCGACTTGGGACTGGAACTCGATGAGATCGATCGCCTGACCTCGACGTTCGACATTGGAGAGATGACCGATCACCTGCGCTCGCGGGTGCAGGCGCTCGACGAGCAGATTGCCGGGCTCAAAGCCGAGCGCGCGAGCGTGCAGGAGCGGCTGAGTTTTTACGACGAGGCGGTCTATTGGCGCGAGCGCGAGGGCAAACCGGAGCTCAAGCAATTCGAGCGCCGCTACGTGGTCTTTGAGGAGTTCCCGAGCGATATCGAGCGTGGCCGCTCGATGCTGCACCCCACGCTCATGCGGGCGATTCTGCGCATGCGTGCGCTCACGGGCACACGCCCCATGCGCGGTTGGGGCGCCATGCTGCGTCGCGAGGCGCTGCATTCCGACGACCCCATCGCCGGTGCCGGTTCCTTTGCCGTGTTGCCGCGTGGTGCCGAGGAAATACTGCCGAGCGATCCTGCCGAGCTGGCGGAGATTGGCGTCGAGGTGCTGCCCGAGGGCACGTACCTGTGCATGAGTCGCTGGGGCATGCCGTACGAGCCCGAGGGTATCCGCGCCATCGTGGCCTGCATGGACAGGCACGCGCTCCAGCCCATCGGCAATGCTTTCGATTTTTGCTACCTGGACACCACGAGCTACGACGAGTCTCACCAAGAGGACTTCTGCTGTATCCAAATCCCCGTCGCCCTCAAATAACTTGCGGTGAAATAGTCCCTAAATAGCTCGAGTGGGCGTGCAAACAGGAACTATTCCACCGCAACTTCGATGCGACAAAGGAGCAGTCCCTTTATCGCATTCCGTGCGAGCTCCAGCGCCATCTGCGGGTATAAGGCTAACAAGTGTTTATTTGCGAGGCCTAAGGGGCGCCCCGTATGGATATCGATAACTTTGAATGGTGGTATAGCGAGGGTGAGGCTCCGGATGAGGAGTGGGACGAGCCTACGCCGCGTGGCGTGTCGAGCGACGAGGACGAGACCGGCAACGACGTCGCCGCCGACTCGGACGCCGCCCTCGACCCCGTCGAGCCTCTGACCTTCGAACAAGCCTGGGCCCAGGCCGAGGCAGACGAGGCCAAGGCCGACGCTACGGCCACGCTCGGCGAGCCAGCCGACATGTCGATCTCGCCGGCAAAGACCCCGCAGCCGCGTCACAGCATCGATCCCGACAGCACGGCATCCTTCAGCATTCTCGACGTGCCCTCGCAGGGTGCCCAGGCGCCCGCACCCACACGTCGCCCCAATCTGTCTCGCGAGGAAGATGCAGGACGTCGCTCGCCGCTCGGCCCCATCCTTATCGCCTTTATGGCCGGCGTTATCGCATGCTCGGTAATTGGAAACGTCTGGAGCCATGTCGAACAACAGCGAAAAGACGCCGCCAAGGTCGAGATGTCTGTCGAGCAATCGCTCAGCCGCACGCGCTCGGTACATGTGTCGGTCGAGGTCAAGGACGGCGCGATGTGGGACACCGCGCGCGGCGACAGCCAAATGCTCATCCATATCGTGGGGCGCACGCTCAAAGGGCAGACAATTGACGAGTATCAATACGTCAATTCCGCTGGTGACGGCATCGAGCTCAAGCCCGGCGACTACGAGCTCACCGTCGATGAACCGCCCGTCGCCACCGACGGCACGCGCTTCCGCGCCTCAAAGCGCATGGTCCCCGTGAGCTTTAACTCACAGGCGCCCGACACGGTCGACACTACACCGCAGGGCGGGTTCGACCTTTACGTGGATACCCAGTAGGCGCTCGCCGCTCATTCCGCTATGGCTACTCAATAATCGCCTGCCGTCCCGTCCCGCCGCCAAGAGTGGGACAATAGCCCTCGACACTATTGTTTACTTTTGGAGGAAGTAGCATGTCTACCGTTACTACCATCAAGCGCGGCGGCCTCACCGCGGCCATCGATTCCATGGGCGCCCAGCTCACGAGCCTTGCCCTCAACGGCAACGAGTATCTGTGGCAGGGCGACCCCGCCTTTTGGGGCAAGCATGCGCCCATCCTGTTCCCTATTGTGGGCTCGCTGCGCAACAACACGGCAACGTCTGCGGCCGGCACCTGCGAGATGCCGCGCCACGGACTCGCGCGCATCGTCGAGCACGAGCTGGTCGAGGTTTCGGAGGACGGCTCCTCGGTAACGTACGAGATCACCGATACGCCCGAGTCGCTCAAGGCCTTTCCGTTCCACTTTAAGCTCAACATGACCTATGCCCTGACCGGCGACGCCACCCTCACGCAGACCTTTGCCGTCACCAACACCGGCGACGTGGACCTGCCGTTCTCGGTGGGCGGCCACCCCGCATTTAACGTGCCCGCCCCCGGTGCCGAGGATGAGGCGTTCGAGGATTACGAGCTGGCGTTTACCGAGGCTTGGACCAACGAGGCCCCCATTATCACGCCCGACGGTCTTATGACGTTCGAGGGCAGCTACAAGGCTCCCGATAACTCGGACGTGCTGCCCATCACGCACCGCAGCTTCGATAACGATGCCATCATGTTCACCGATACTCCGGGCTCCACGCTCACACTGCGCGGCCGCAAGTCGGGCCACGGCGTCAAGATCGACTTTGAGGGCTTTAAGTACATCGGCGTGTGGTCTGCCGCCAACGACGCTCCGTTTGTGGCGCTCGAGCCCTGGACCGGTCATACCACCATGGACACCGAGGACGATGTCTTTGAGCACAAGGTCAACACCATCACCCTGGCCTCGGGCAAGACGGACAAGCGCAGTTTTAGCGTTACCTTGCTCTAGAGGTTCCGCCGCTCGGTCGATGCTGCGCGTCGTCCAGAGCGACAAGTTGTCATTCAAAAGGCAAGGCATAGACCTTCTGGTCATGCCTTGCCTTTTTCATGCCACTTGTCGCTCTGGACGTCGCTCGCCGGCATTGCCAAAACATCGGCGTCCCCAATGACTACCGCGTGCCTATTAATTTTTCGAGCTTGTGCTGCGCTGCTGGTCGCTGGCGTATATCCTGTTAAGTCGTCAGCATACGATTCAACAGGGAAGGCAGATTATGCATTCTCCCCATCAACGCGACGCGCATCCACAGCCGGTATGCAGCCGTCGCATCTTTTTGGGTAGCGCTCTCGCTGCGAGCGCTTCCGTCGTCGCCGGCGCGCTTGCCGGCTGTCAGCGCCCGTCAACGCTCAAGGTGGTTCGGCCCACGACGGGCGGCGGTCGCGACGACCTGTCCGATTCCGTGATCGGCAAGGACAAGATCCGCATTGGCATGGAGGCGGCCTACGCCCCGTACAACTGGCAGGTCTCCGAAGCCAGCGAGTACACCATCCCCATCGACAACGTGCAGGGCGCCTATGCCGATGGTTACGACGTGCAGATCGCCAAGATCGTCTGCAAGGCCCTCGGCGGCGAGCCCGTTGCCGTCAAACAGAGCTTCTCGGGTCTTATCGATTCGCTCAACAACGGCCAGATCGACCTCATCATTGCCGGCATGAGCGCCACGCCCGAGCGCGAGGAGTCCGTCGGCTTTTCCGATCCGTACTTCATTGGCTACTTTGGCCTGTTCGTAAAAGAGGGTTCCCCCTACCAAAACGCGACCAAGCTCAGCGACTTTAGCGGCGCTACGGTGCTCGGGCAAAAGGACACCATGCTCGATACCGTCATCGACGAGATCCCGGGCGTTGTCCACAAAAACCCGGTCGACTCGGTCCCCACGGTGTTTTCGAATCTGCTGCAGGGCACCTGCGACGCCGTGACCTACAACACTGAGAACGAGAAGGGCTATATGGCCCAAAATCCCGGTATCGTCCCCATCCAGTTTGCCGAGGGCGAGGGCTTTAAGCAGGAGGTCACGGCAAATGTCGGTTGCCGCAAGGGCTCGGACAAGCTGCTTAAGCTCATCGACAAGACACTCAAGGGCATTAGCCAAGAGGAGCGCGACCAAATGTGGGACGCGTGCCTCGACCGTCAGCCGGCATAGGGAGGCAGCATGAAAACCATTAATCGCCTGGCCTCCTTTATCAAGGCCGACCACCGTTATGTATACCTGGGCACGAGTGTTATCGCGGCGCTCGGCCTGGCGTTTAGCCAACGCAACCCCACGCCGCTGAGCTTCTTGGCCCCCACCGGTATCTTCCAAGACTGCCTCTGGGCAATCCTTTGGGCCTGGCTCGTCGTGTCGGCGGCGGCGCTGGTCACCAAGCTCATGCACTGGAACGACTATCGCGAAAAGTCGCCGTTCGCATCCGAGCGCTGCCGTCGTGGCGCACGCCTGGGCAGCTACGTCATGGTCGCCATCGCGGCAGTTTTCTTTATCGACCGCTGCGTCATGTCGTTTATCGACCTGGTGCAGGTGAGCATTGTCTCGGATTCCAACCCCAGCGACTTTTTGTCGAGCCTGGTCTACATGACCTACAAGAGCGGGGACTTCTTCATTCGCGGTATCGAGATCACCATCGCGCTTGCCACCTTCGGCACCGTCATCGCATTCTTCCTGGCGCTGCTCTTCGTGTTCCTACGCATTCAGACGTTCGACCGCGTGGATAACGACCTGGTGCGCTTCGTTAAGAGTATCGGCCGCGGCTTTGCGACCGTCTACTCCACCATCGTGCGCGGCACGCCCATGATGGTCCAGGGCCTGCTCATCTATTACGCGGGCTTCACCGTTTTGCGCGGCATGGGCTTCGAGACCGCCCAGGCCAACCAGATCTGGAGCACCTTCACCGCCGGCCTCGTCACCATCTCGCTCAACTCCACCGCCTACATGATGGAGGTCCTGCGCGGCGGCATCGAGTCCATCGATTCCGGCCAGGCCGAGGCGGCGCGCTCGCTGGGCCTGTCGCAGTGGCAGGCTATGCGAAAGGTCGTGTTCCCCCAGGGCATTAAAAACGCGATTCCGGCGCTCACCAACGAGCTCATCATCAACATCAAGGATTCGTCGGTGCTTTCGGTCATCGGCGTGTTTGACCTCATGTACGCCACCACCACCGTCGCCGGCGTGTACTACCGCCAGATGGAGGTCTACTGCGTGGCGCTCGTGGTCTACCTGATCCTGACGCTCGTGGCGAGCCGCCTGCTCGAGGCCTTTGGCAAAAAGCTCGGCGCCGAGGCCCCGGCAACGCTGCCCAGCTCCAACTAGGCTCAAGACGAGGAGAATCATCATGGCAGATACCGCCACTACCGGCACCGCGGCCGCCGCACAGACCAATGAGCCGCTCATCCGCGTCGAGGGCCTGCGCAAGAGCTTCGGCTCGCTCGAGGTGCTCAAGGGCATCGACCTGTCCGTTAACCCCGGCGAGGTCGTCACCATTATCGGCGCCTCGGGCTCGGGCAAGTCGACCTTCCTGCGCTGCCTCAACCTGCTCGAGACCCCGGACGCGGGCCACATCTGGTTCCACGGTCAGGACCTCACGGCCGAACGCTGCAACATCAACAAGCTGCGCGAGGACATCGGCATGGTGTTCCAGGGCTTTAACCTGTTCAACAACATGGACGTGCTCGACAACTGCACGCTCGCGCCCGTCACGCTCAAAAAGATGAGCAAGGCCGAGGCTGAAAAAATTGCGATGGAGCATCTGACGAGCGTGGGGCTCGAGAAGTTCGCGCACGCCGCCGTGGGTCTGTCTCTTATACACATCTCCGAGCCCACGAGACGGACTCCTATCTCG